>NZ_VIRS01000021.1 GCF_006912135.1 Cryptosporangium phraense
GGGGGATTACCGTGGCGGGGAGTACCGAGATCGGAGAACAGAAAAGATGAGCCCTCGCACCATCGCCACCAGCAAACGCGTCGGCCAGGAGGAACTGCTCGATTTCATCCGGACCCGCCACCAGGCGATCCTGCTGACCCACCGCGCCGACGGCTCCCCCCAGATGTCCCCGGTCACCGCCGGCGTCGACGACGCCGGCCGGATCGTGATCTCGACCTACCCCGAGCGCGCCAAGGCGACGAACGTCCGGCGCAACCCCGACGTCAGCGTGCTGTTCCTGTCCGACGGGTTCTCCGACCCGTGGGTGCAGGTCGACGGCGACGGCGAGGTGCTCGACCTGCCCGAGGCCCTGGAGGCGTTCGTCGAGTACTTCCGGAACATCTCCGGCGAGCACCCGGACTGGGACGAGTACAAGGAAGCGATGGTGGCCCAGGGCAAGTGCCTGATCCGCATCACGCCGAGGCGGTCCGGGCCGGTCGCGACCGGTGGCTTCCCGGCCCGCCTCGCGGAGCAGTGATCACGGCTTGAGCAGCACCTTCGTCCAGCCGTCGGCGCGCTTGTCGAAGTTGTCGTACGCGTAGGCGGCCTCGTCGAGCTTGAGCTCGTGGGAGACGATCACCGACGGGGTCGCGCGGCCGTGGATGATCAGGTCGCGCAGCTCCCGGTTGTACTTCTTGACCGGGCACTGACCGGACGCGATCGAGATCCCCTTGAAGAACGCCTCGCCGTAGTTGAACGCGATGCGGCCCTCCTTGGCGCTCTCGGTCGCGGCGTCCGGGTCGGACGGGTTGTAGACGCCGACGACGCCGATGTGGCCGGTCGCGCGGACGGCCTTGACCAGGTTGTCGAGCACCATCTCGGGGTGCTCCTCGCCGGCCGCGTCGTGCGCCTGGTAGCCGACGGCCTCCACGCCGCAGTCGACGCCGAATCCGTCGGTGGCGTCGAGGATCGCGTCGGCCGGGTCGACGTCGGCGAGGTTGATCGGGGTCGCGCCGAGCTGCTCGGCCAGCGTCAGCCGGTCGGTCTGCTTGTCGACGACGAACACCTGGTAGGCGCCCCGCAGCAACGCGCTGTAGGCGGCCATCAGGCCGACCGGACCGGCGCCGAAGACCGCGACCGACGTCCCCGGCCGGACCTGGGCCAGCTCGGTGCCGTGGTAGCCGGTGGGGAAGATGTCGGACAGCATCGTGAAGTCGTTCTCGAAGTCGCTGCCGGCCGGGAGCTCGAGCAGGTTGAAGTCCGCCCACGGCACGCGCAGGAGCTCGGCCTGGCCGCCCCAGTAGCCGCCCATGTTCGGGTAGCCGTAGCCCGCGCCCGGATCCCCGGACGGGTTCGCGCGCAGGCAGGCCGAGGTGAAGCCGTCGTTGCAGTTGCGGCAGGTGCCGCAGGCCAGGTTGAACGGCACCGAGACGCGGTCGCCGACCTTGATCCGGTTCACGCCGGGGCCGACCTCCTCGACGACGCCCATGTTCTCGTGGCCGAGGACCATGCCCGCCTCGAGCGGGGCGCGCCCTTCGTACGGGTGCAGGTCGGAGCCGCAGATGTTCGCGGTCGTGATCCGGACGATCGCGTCGAGCGGCGCCTCGATCGTCGGGTCGGGCACGTTCTCGACCGCGACGTCGTAGGGGCCTTTGAAGACGACGGCTTTCATGGACGTTCCTCTCGTCGGGTCCGGGGGCAGTACCCGGGCTGCCGCGCTCCACGCCGTGATCGAGGCCGCGGTTAGCGGGACCCTCGCCGGGTAGATGGAGGCATGCTGACTGCGCTCCTGCGCGGGGCGGCCGCGGGTGCGGCCGGTACCACCGCGCTGAATGCCGCCACCTACCTCGACATGTCCTGGCGGGGGCGGCCGTCGAGCAGCGCGCCCGAGGACACGGTCGAGAAGATCGCCGGCGACCTCGGCCACCCGGTGCCCGGCGACCCCGACACCCGAGGCAACCGGCTGACCGGCCTCGGTGCGCTCTCCGGGATCCTGACCGGCGTCGGGATCGGCGCGGTGGCCGGCGTGCTGCACCGGGCCGGGCTCCGGCGCCTGCCGGCCGCGCTCGGCGCGGTCGTGGTCGGTGGCGCGGCGATGGCGTCGACCGACGCGTCGATGGCCCGCCTGGGGATCAGCGACCCGCGGACCTGGTCGACCGCCGACTGGCTCAGCGACGCCCTCCCGCACCTCGCCTACGGCGCGGTGACCTGGGCCGTCCTCGACGCGCTCACCGAGGCCCATCGGGATTGACGATCGATCGGCCCGGCCGGATCGTGGTCGCGTGCAGATCGAAGCCGTCGAGTTCGAGGAGCTCTTCCAGGCCGTTTACCTGGCGTTCCACCGTCGGGACGGGAAGCGTTCGGAGATGTCCGGGGCGTCGCGGGCGGTCCTGACCCACCTCGCGATGAGTGGGCCGCTGACCGTCGGCGAGGCCGCGCTCCACCTCGACCGGGCCCAGTCGGTCGTCAGCGACATCGTCACCCAGCTGGAGGCCAAAGGCCTCCTGGAACGCGAACGCGACCCGTCCGATCGACGCCGGACGCTGGTCTGGCTGACGGGCACTGCACCGACGCGGACGGCGCCCTGCAGTCGTTCGACGAGCGGTTCGCCCGCATGACGGCCTGGCAGGAACGCCGTAACCCGGAGGCGCCGCGCGCGCAGATCGAGGCCGAGACGCTCGCGTACCTGGCGACGATGCCGGCCTGGCGCGACCACCCGCGAGTCGCTAGGGGATGACGACGGCGGCGGTGGCGTCGTCGTGGCCCTTGCGGCGGCGGCCGGACCGCTCGCGGGACTCGGGCGGGAGCTGCTCGCGCTCGGCCGTCCGCACGGCCCGGATCAGGCTGCCCGGTCCGTCGGTGCGCAGGTGCGCGAGCAGGTCACCCCAGGTGCCGAGGCCGAGCACGTCGGTGTAGCGGCTGGCCCCGTCGGTCAGCACGGCCGCGGACCGTACGTCGGGGCGGGGGACCGACCCGGTCAGCGCGTGCGCGGCCGCCTCCGGCACGGTCGAGGCGACCCAGAACCCGCCGTCGTGGTTCCGCGCTTTCCGCACGGTCGCGTTCGAGTAGTCCGGCAGGAACGCGCTGCGCTCGTCGTTGATCACGACCGGTTCCACCTCGCCGACGTCGACGAGCACCGGACTGTCGGCGAGGACGAGGTAGTCGTACGACGCTGCGCCGGCTCGCAGGATCGCCACGGTCGACGACGGGGAGTCCGGGCTGTCCAGGTCACACGCGTCGCCGTGCTCGTCTCGCGTCCGCAGGATGGCGTCGGCCAGAACGTCGGAGAGCCCGGCCTCGGGCCGGAGGACGAGCGCGCCGGAGAGCGCGGCGGCGAGCCGCCGGACCAGCCAGGGCACGCCGTGGGTGCACCCGGAGTCGACGCCCGCGGCCGGCGTGGCGCCGTCGAGCATCACGACCCAGTCGGGTCCGACGACGACGAAGTCCTCGTTGAGGTGACCGGGGGCGGGGTCGCTGGCGACGGTGATCTGCACTCACCCAGGTTGACGGGTTTCCGGGGCTTCCCGCGGACGGGAGACCCCGGGATCGCGTGAATTCGCGGCGACGCGGTCGATCGCGCGGAGCGCGGGGAGCGCGGCCAGGCCGATCAGGATCGTCGGGACGCCGCCGGCGATCAGCGACCAGCGGGCGCCGAACGTCTCGCCGATCCAGCCGACGATCGGCCCGCCGATCGGGGTGCTGCCGCCCCAGGCCAGGGTCCACAGCGCCATCACCCGGCCGCGCATCTCCGGTGCGGCCGCGAGCTGGAGCGCGGTCTTGGCGATCGCGTTGAACGAGATGCTGCCGTAGCCGACGAACAGCATCGCGACCAGCGCCAGCGGCAGGGTCGGCGCGACCGCGGCCGCGGTGATCGCGACGCCCCAGCCGATGGCCGCGGTGCTCAGCGTGCGGGCCCGGCCGGGGTTGCCGCGGTAGGCGGTGATCAGCCCGCCGACGACCGCCCCGACGCCCATCATCGACGCCATCCAGCCGTAGGTGCGGGCGTCGCCGCCGAACGTCTCGCGGGCGATCAGCGGGAGCGTGACCTGGAACTCCCAGGCCAGCGTGCCGATGACCGTGATCAGCACCAGCGGGACCAGCAGCTCCGGGGTGCCGGCCGCGTACCGGAGCCCGGCCCGGACCTGGCCGGGTTCCTTCCGGGCCGGCGGAGCGGGGTTCAGCCGGCTCGTCCGCATCAGCGCGAGCGTCAGCACGACCGCGGCGAACGAGGCCGCGTTGAGCGCGAAGCAGGTCGCGAACCCGAGCGCGGCGACGATCGCGCCGCCGGCGGCCGCGCCGAGCACGCGCGAAAAGTTGATCGAGACCGAGTTGAGCGTGACCGCGTTGGCCAGTTCCTCGCGCGGCACGACCTCGGGGATGAAGCTCTGCCGGGTCGGGTTGTCGAACGCGGTCAGGCAGCCCAGGGCCAGCGAGAGCAGGTAGACGCTCCACAGGCGGATCAGGCCGGTGGCGATCAGCAGCGCGAAGAGGCCGGCCAGCGCGCCCAGCAGGGTCTGGGTGAGGAAGATGAGGCGCCGCTTGTCGACCCGGTCGGCGACGACCCCGCCGAGCGGGCTGAGCAGCAGAACCGGCAGGAAGCGGATCGCGGTGGCCAGGCCGAGCTGGGTGCCGCTGCCGGTGAGGTGGAGGACCAGGAACGCGAGGGCGACGGCCTGCATCCAGGTGCCGGCCATCGAGATCAGCTGGCCGGTGAAGTAGAGGCGGTAGTTGCCGACGTGCAGTGAGCTGAAGATTCGGCTGGTGGGGGTCACGGGCGGTCGGCCAGGCGTTGGAGCAGGATGCCGGCGTGCTGGAGTTCGCGTTGTTCGTCGGGGGTGAGGGTGGCGTTGATCGCGTCGGCGAGCCAGGCGTCCTTGCCGCGGCGGTGTTCTTCGACGGCGTCTGCGCCGGTCGGGGTGGTGCGGAGGAGGATGCGGCGGCCGTCGCCGGTGTCGCGGTCGCGGGTGATGTAGTGGGCGGCGTCGAGTTCGCGGAGGGACGCGGCGACGTTGGAGCTGGTCATCTGGAGTTCGGTGGTGAGTTCGCCGGGGGTGATCGGGGCGTTGGCGCGGTGGATCGCGAAGAGTACCTGGCGGGCGGTGCGGGAGATGGGGCCGCCGCTGGTTTCGCGTCGCAACCGCCGCTGCAGCGCATTGACCTGCTGCCGCAATACGCGCACGTCGTCGTCGTTCACGCTCGCTATGCTACATAGCTATTTCGCATAGCGAATGACGCCGTCCGATCGTCTGAGGGTGAGCCCCGATCGGGTCGACTTGCCTCACCCTCAGCTGCAGGTCTACAAGGATTCGACGCCGGTGACGATCAGCATCACCTACGAGGTGACCGGCTCGGGCCGGGGTGACGGGGGGACGATCAGCTGCCGGATTCTTGCCGACGGCGTCGAGGTCGTGAAGAACACGGCCTCCGGGCCGTACTCGATCGTCACCTGTCAGGACCGGAACTGACGCCGGGCGGAACCGGCCGGGACCGGTTCCGCCCGGGGCCATCAGTGGCCGCCGAGGTGCTGGGCAGCCCGGTCCAGGAGCTCGCCGTGTTCGGCGATCACCGGGGCCGACGCCCGGGCCAGGGCCCTGACCGGCGCGGCCGAACCGCGCTCGAGCTCGGACTTTCCGAGCGCCATGGCCTTGTGGTGCGCGGTCATCTGGGTCGAGATCCACAGCCGGTCGAACGCCGGGCCGCAGGTCGCCCGGTAACGGGCGGCGAGCGCCCGCTGCTCGGCGTTCGGCCGGTCCGGCAAGGCGACGCCGAGGCGGCGCGCGACCGGGCGGAGCGAGGCGTCGAGGCGACTGTGGTCGCGGATCCAGCGGACGGCGAGCCGCTTCGTGACCGGCTGGGTCGCCTTCCGCAGCGCGATCCGGGCCGCGGTGATCTCGGCCAGGTTGGCCTGGTGCGCGCCCACCAGGAACGCCCGGTCCTGCGCGTTCACCGACGTGCCGGTCTGGGCGGCGGTGGCCGGGGCGCTGAAGCCGATCAGCGCGGCGACGAACGCCACCAGCAGTACCGCTAGCCGTCGACGTGCGGGTCGAGGGTGCATTGAGGACTCCTTGTGGTCGGGCTATGACCGCCCGCGATTGCCCGGCCATTGCGGTGCCACGCCCCGCTGCGTCGGTTGTGTTCGACCGCCGCACGGACGGCCCAGTCTTTGGCTGCTCGCCCGGCGACGGGCACGGACCTACGGGCGGTGGTTCGCCGGGCGGCGTGTCAATGACGGCGGTAGGGCCTCGGGAGGGGGAGGCCCCGGTCGGCGAGGACCGACCGGAGGCGGTCGGGGTAGTCGGTGATGAGGCCGTCGACGCCGGCGTCGATGAGCGCGTTCATCGTGGCCTCGTCGTCGACGGTCCACGGGATCACCTTCAGGCCGGCCGCGTGCGCGCGCCGGACCAGGTCGGGCGTCGTGTACGGCTGGTAGCCGGGGTCGGTGACCTTCCCGTTCTGGGGGTTGCCGTGCACCGGGGAGATCGCGGACGCGCCGAACGACCGGGCCGCGGCGACGAGGTCGCCGCCGAAGTCGTCGATGTCGAGGCCGCCGAGCCAGGGCGACGCGCCCGGCTGACCGACCTGCAGGAAGTCGCCGTTGGTGAGCGCGACCAGCGGGAGCCGGGGCTCGACCTGGCGCATCCGCATCAGCGAGCCCCAGTCGAAGCTCCGGATCGTGACCTGGCGCAGCATCCCCCAGGCCCGGACCTGCCGGGCGACGACCTGCACGAACTGCTCCCGGGGAGCCGTCTCGGACGGGGCGCCGGCCTCGACCTTCGTCTCGACGTTCAGCTTCACGCCGTGCGCATGGTACCGCTTGACCAGCGCGAAGACCTCGGTCAGCAGCGGCATCCGGGCGCCCGGCGAGGCCTGCTGACCGGGGAAATCGGGCAGGGTCTTCGACCCGCAGTCGACGGTCCGGACCTGCGCCAGGATCAGCGTGTTCACGTACTTGCCGACGTACGGGTACTCCGGGTCGCCCGGCTTCGCCGGTCCGGTGTCCGCGCACTTCGCCGCGCTGATCTGCCGGTCGTGGGTGACGACCGCGGCTCCGTCCTGGGTGATCTGGACGTCCAGCTCGAGCGTCGTGACGCCGAGCTCGAGGGCCCGGGTGAACGACGCGATCGTGCTCTCGACGGTGAGTCCGATGCCGCCCCGGTGGGCCTGCAGATCGAACGCCCGGGGCTTGGCCTCGGCGGGGGTACCAGCGGCGGCGACGACGGCCAGCACGGTGGCTACGAGAAGGATGCGGCGCACGATGTGGAGGGTTCCGTCGGGGATGGACGGTCCTCTGACGATTGGCCCAAGAATCGACAAAAATGCCGTGAATTAATCTTGCGCAACCTCGAATTTGTGATTCACAAATTCGAGCGGAGCATCCATACTCTGAAAAGCAAGTGAACGTGCCACCCCCCTTGCGTCGGGAGGACGGATCATGCCCCTTCGCTCGCTCTCCAACTTCGCGGACGTGACTGTCCCGAGTGTCCGGTTGCAGCAGGTCCTGCGGACGTACTGCCGCAACCTCGACCCGTCCGGCATCGCCGACCTGCGGCTGAGCCTGGCCGACGGACGCTACCGGTGGCTGCACGACGAGCTGGCGACGGCGCTGGCCAGCTCGGTGTCGGCGACGTCCTGGTGGCAGGAGTCCGTTTCGGACCCGACGGCCGAGGTCCGGTCGGTGCTCGACGAGCAGCGGTACCTGTGGCGGTCGCTGTTCCCGGGAGAGGCCGTCCCGCGCCGGGCCTGACCCGGCGCGGTGAACGGCCTCAGTGCCAGGGGCCGGTGATGATGCAGGTCACGCCCGGGTACTGGACGTTGATGAACAGGTGGCGGCCGTCCCGGGTGAAGGCCGCGCCGGCGAGTTCGCTGGCTCCGACCGGGCCGGGCTTCGGGAAGTCCTCGGGGTTCCAGTAGTGCAGGTCCAGGGGCGCGATGACCTTGGCCAGGTCGGCGATCGTCCCGGACGGCGTCAGCACGCGGAGCCAGTTGTCGCCGCCGGCCTCGTCCTCGCCGTCGCCGTCCTCGGCCAGCAGCACCGAGCCGTCGGGCGCGACCGTGATCGTGTCCGGCTGGTTGAGCGTCTCCGGGTCCTTCGACTCGTAGAGGAGCCTCAGCCGGCCGGTGTCGTGGCCGGTCGGCTCGTAGCGCCAGACCTGGCCCTGCTCGGCGTCGCCGGCCTCGCTGGCGACGAACGTGACGCCGCCGTGGGCCCAGGCCGACCCCTCCAGGCCGAGGAACCGGGCCCCGCCCTTCGCCCGGCCCTGGGCGTAGACCGCGCCCGGGCCGTCCTCGGCGTCCGACGGGTCGGGCTCGTCGATGTCGACCCAGTGGGTGGTGAGCACCTCGCCGACGCGTTGCTCGGTCGCCGTGTCGTAGGCGGGCTCGCCGGTGATCGCGAGCATCTGCAGCCGGCCGCCCGCGGCCAGGTGGCCGGGCTTGCGCGGGACGAAGCGGTAGAAGCCGTCGCCCGGGTCGCCGTTGTCCTCGGTCATGTACGCGATGCCGGTGCGCGGGTCGATCGGTGCGGTCTCGTGCTCGAACCGGCCCATCGCCTTGAGCGGAACCGGTTCGACCGGGCCTCTGGCGTGCGCAGGGACCTCGAAGACGTAGCCGTGCGGCTTCTCGTAGCCGGCCTTGACCCCGTCGGTGGTCTCCTCGCAGGACAGCCAGGAGCCCCACGGCGTCGCCGCGCCGCTGCAGTTCGACAGCGTCCCGTTGAGGACGAGGAAGCTCTCGCGGACGTGGCCGGTCTCGACGTCGACCAGCGACGACGTGCAGCCGGCCGGGGCCGCCCGGTCGTAGGCCCGCGCCGGGCCGAGAGCCTTCTTGGTGACGCCGGGGATGTCGAGGTCGAGCTCGTGATTGCGGATGACGCGGACGGATCCGTGGCCGGCCGGGAACAGTGCCTGGCCGTCGTGGGCGCGCGGGGTGGGGAGCCCGTCGCTCATCCGGGTGCCGGCGACGCCGAACTTCACGTAGGAGAACCCGCGGGGGAGCGCGAGCTCGGGCCCGGCGGCGCGGAGCGGACCGTAGCCCCCCGCCCCGGCCGGGGCGCCACCGGCTGGGGCGCCGCCGGCCGGAACACCCGCGCTGGCCGCGGCGTCGGCCGCGGCCGACGCGGTGAACGCGCCGCCCAGGGTTCCACCCACCAATCCCAGCCCGGACAGCGCCAGCATCGTGCGTCTGTCGATCGTCATGGCTAACCTCCCAGTCTCAGCCCTGAACGACACGCTCGTCCGTTCGAGCCGCCCCGGCGAGGGCGGATACCGAGGTTTCAGACGGCGTTCGCCCTTGATCTCCTTTGCTATCCGGACGTACCTGTTCAGATATGTCGGTGTCCTCGGCATACTGGGTCGTCCGGTCGGGCGTTGCTGTGGCCGGTAGAACGCCGCCTCGAGTGCGGCACGGTCTCGCGTCGGCGGTGACGTCGGCGAGTTACGCGGGATGGCGCTCCAAGCGCCGATTCACTCAAGAGAACATGGCGACGGTCCTGGGCCTGCCGCCCGACCATCCCCGGGTCCGGCGCACCGCGCTGCGCTCCTGGAGCAACTACGGACGCACGGCGGCCGGGCTGATCTGCCTGCCCTACGTCGACATGGCCGACGTCGATGCGCGCACCCACGACCTGACCGACGACCGGACCTGGCGGGAGAACCTGCAGGACGCGATGGCGCCCGGCCGTGGCGCGCTGATCGCGACCGGCCACTTCGGAAGCTGGGACCTGGCCGGGGCGATCGCCGCCCGGCACGTGCCGCTGTCCGCTATCGCCGACACGTTCTCCGACCCCGGGATCAACCGGCTGCTGCAGAGCCACCGGCGGGACAAGCAGGTCGAGATCATCCCGGTCGAGGGCGCAGTGCGGAAGGTGCTCCGTGAACTGAAGGAGGCGCGGGCGGTCGCGATCGTGATCGACCGGCCGGTCACCCGGGAGCGGGGCGTCGAGGTCACGTTCTTCGGGCGGCGGACGTACGTGCCGGCCGGGGCGGCCGCGATGGCGGTGAAGTCCGGGGCGGCGATCATGCCGGGGTACGTCTGGTACGCGGCGCGCGGCCATTACAACATCCGGGCGTTCCCGCCGATCTTCCCGCGTCCGGTGCACGGGGCCGAGGAGCGGGCCCAGGAGATCCAGCGGCTGACCCAGTACCTGTTCGACTGCCAGGAGGCGGTCGTGCGTCAGTGCCCGACGCAGTGGTTCATGTTCCGTCGCTTCTGGCCCGCCGGTTCGGACGCGTCCGCCGAGGGCGGCGCGGAGGTCCGAGCGGCCTGAGGCGGACGTCAGCCCGTCGCGCGTTCGGCGCGGCGGCGGCGGGCGATCCTCCGTGGGGGGTCGACGAACCAGCTCCAGGCGCACTGGGCCACGTACGCGCCCGGATTCAGCCGCTGCGGCGGACGCTCCTGGCCGCCGGCGGTGACCGTCCGCCCGAGGACGGCCGCCCGTAGGTCCTCGGGCGACGACCCGGCGAACGTCGTGTACCCGGCCCCGATGTGCTGCCAGAAGTGCGCGTCGCTCGACCCGATCTCGGCCAGCCCCCACTCCGCGTTCGCGGTCCGCACCACCGCCCGCTGGGCCGCGTTGGCCGGCGACGGGTTGTACAGCTCGAGCCCGTCGATCACGTAACCGGACGACAGCAGCGCCTCGATCTTCCGGCGCGACAGGCTCGGCACCAGCCGCCCGAGCGGGTGCGGCACGACCACCAGCCCGCCCTGGGCCTTGATCTCGTCGATGCTCTCCTCGACCGGGCGCATCGGCTTCGGCGCCCGCTCGACGAACAGCCCGATCAGGTGCCCGCTGCGCGTCGACACCTCGACGCCGGTGATCAGCGCCGGACCCCCGGGTTCGAGCAGCTCGGCGACCCGCTTCGCGCCTTCGAGGTGGTCGTGATCGGTCACCGCGATCACCGACAGCTCGCGCCGGATCGCCTCCCGGACCAGCCGGGCCGGGCTCGTCCACCCGTCGCCGAGGTTCGTGTGCAGGTGCAGGTCCGCGCGGCTCACCGCGGCAGCGTACGAGGTGCCCCGTGAGGTTCGTCATGGGTGTTCTGTGAACGACTCCCGAATCCTCGTGCGTTCACGCACGGGCGCGGGGCCCGGCCGGCCGAGAGCCTGGAGTCATGAACGCCATCGACGTGCGCGACCTGACGCGCACCTACAAATCCGGCGCGGAAGCGGTCCGGGGGATCAGCTTCTCGGTGCCGCCCGGGCAGGTATTCGGGCTGCTGGGCACCAACGGGGCGGGCAAGACCTCGACGATGGACGTGATCGCCGGGCTCGCCGCGCCGACCAGCGGCTCGGTCCGCGTGCTCGGTCACGACCCGATCCGCGAGCGCCGGGCGGTGCGGCACCGCACCGGCGTCGTCCTGCAGTCGGGCGGCTTACCCGGCGAGCTCACGGTCGCCGAGGCCGTCCGGATGTGGGCGGGCACGATGCGCCGGCCCCGGCCGGCGTCCGAATCGATCGACGCGGTGGACCTGACGGCCAAGGCCGGCGTCCCGATCAAGAGTCTGTCCGGCGGGGAGCGCCGGCGTCTGGACCTCGCCGTCGCCCTCCTGGGCCGGCCGGAACTCCTGATGCTCGACGAGCCCACCACCGGGCTGGACGCGGAGAGCAGGCGGTCGGTCTGGACGCTGGTCCGCGGCCTGGTCGACGGCGGGACCGCGGTGCTGCTCACCACCCACCACCTGGAGGAGGCTGAGGAGCTCTCGGACTCGCTGGCGATCCTGCACCGCGGCCGGATCGTCGCCGAGGGCACCCTCGACGAGGTCGTCGCGACCTACCGGGCCGAGATCCGCTTCGGCGCGTCGGCCGGCCGGCCGCCGGCCGGGGTCCTCGCCGACGGCGAGGCCGTCGAGATCGAGGGCCGCCACGTCGTCATCCGCACCGGCAGCCTGCAGCGGACGCTCGGCCGCGTCCTGTACTGGGCGGACGGCGCCGGGCTGGCCCTGCCCGAGCTGCGCGCGACGCCCGCCTCGCTGGAAACCGCGTTCCTGGCCCTGGCCCGGGGCACCGAGACTCTGGAGGCTGCATCATGACCGCTTTATCGAGGACCTGGTCGCTCGGGCGGGCGGAAGTGCTGCTGCTGCGCCGCAACAAGACGCTGCTGTTCACCGCGCTGCTGGTGCCGCTCGGGCTGATCGGGCTGCTGGCCGGCGTTCAGGACGGCGACCTGGACGACGAGGCGGCCCGGGGCATGGCGAGCATGTTCACCGGCACCGTGCTGCTGTTCGTCGTCTTCTACACGATCCTGAGCAGCTCGGTCGCCCGCCGGGAGGAGGGCGTGCTGCAACGCCTGCGGACCGGCGAGGCCGCCGACGCCGAGATCCTGACCTCGATGGCGCTGCCCGGGGTGGCCGTCGCACTCGTCCAGATCGTGCTGTTCGGCGTCGTCGGCGCCGCCGTGCTCGGCCTGCCGGTGCCGTCGAGCCCGGTCGTCGTGCTGGTCGCGGTGCTGCTCGGTGCGGTCGTGCTGGCGATGCTCGGGCTGCTCACCGCGATCATCTCCCGGACCGTGGAGTCCGTGCAGATCACCAGCCTGCCCGTGCTCGCGGTCTGCCTGGCCGGCGCCGGTCTGGTGGTGCCGCTGGACGCGATGCCCGACGCGCTCGAGCGGATCTGCGGGTTCACGCCGCTGGCCCCGGTGCTGACGCTGGTGCGGGACGGCTGGGTCGGGCCGCTGGACTGGGCCGGCGCGGCCGGTCAGGCCGGGATCCTGGTGGCCTGGGCCGTGGTCGGCGCGGTGGCGATCCGAGCATCGTTCCGCTGGTCACCAAGGGCATGATCGTCACCATGAACCCGATGCGGTGGTGGCGCAGCAGCGACGACCTCACCCGGGTCGTCGTGTACACCCGGACGTCGATGCTGCCGCTGGTCGCCGTCGGCCCGTTCATCCTGGTGGCGGCGGCCGGGACGCAGGTCGGCGAGATCTCGCCCGGGCCGCTGGTCGCGCTGGTCGCGGTCGTCGTCGCGGTGTCGCTGATCGTGCTCTACGTGCTCGACGGCCAGATCATGGGCCGGCCGCTGAGCCGGCGGGACGTCGGGCTCTGGGTCGGCTCGGTGGTGGTCGCGACCGTGGCGATCGTGGTGCTGCCGGCCGGCGACGTGCGCGGGCCCGGGCTGGTGATGATCGGGGCTTTCGCGATCGCACCGCTGGGCGGGTTCGGGGCCCGGTGGTACGTCCCGGCCGGGCTCGTCGTCGCGCTGGCGATCGCGCTGCAGTCGGACGTCCGGGACCAGCCGTCCCGGGTCGCGTCGCTGACGTTCCAGATGCTGTGGATCTTCCTCGCCGTCGCGTGGGCCGTGCAGGCGTCGCTCTGGCTGGTGAAGGTCGTCCGGCGGCTGGCCGACGCCGACCGGACGCGGGCCGAGCTGGCGGTCGCCGAGGAGCGGCTGCGATTCGCCCGGGACCTGCACGACATCGTCGGCCGAGACCTGTCGGCGATCGCGGTCACCAGCGACCTGGTCGCCGAGCTGGCCCGGCGCGGCCGGCCGGAGGCGGCCGAGCGGGCCGAGGAGGTCCGGACGATCGCCCAGGAATCGCTCCGGCAGGTGCGGGCCGCGGTGCGCGGGTACCGGGCGATCGACCTGCGGGTCGAGCTCGAGGGGTCGGCCGCGCTGCTGCGGTCGGCCGGGGTGACGAGCCGGGTCACCGCGCAGATCGGGGAGCTCCCGGACGACGTCCGGACCGCGGCCGCGTGGGTGGTCCGCGAGGGCGTGACGAACGTGGTGCGGCACTCGGCCGCGACCGTGTGCCGGATCGAGGTGCGGGAGGACGACGGCGTGGTGCGGGTCCGGATGGAGAACGACGGGGCCCGGGGGCCGATCGGCACCGGCTCGGGCCTGACCGGCCTCACCGAGCGCCTGCGGCCGCTCGGCGGCGCGCTGTCGTTCTCGCAGGCCGACGGCGTGTTCGTGCTCGAGGCCTCGGTGCCGGTGACGGTCGGGGTGCCGGCGTGATCCGGGTGCTGCTGGCCGACGACGAGAACCTGGTGCGGAGCGCGATCGCCGGGCTGCTGGAGCTGCAGGACGGGCTGGTGGTGGTGGCCCAGGCGGCGTCGGGCACCGAGGCGATCGCGATGGCAGCCAAGGAGCTCCCCGACGTCGCGGTCCTCGACCTGCAGATGCCCGGGGCCGACGGGCTGGCCGCCGCGGCCCGGATCCACGCCGACGTCCCGGGCTGCGCGACGATGGTGCTCACCAGCCACGGCCGCCCGGGCTACCTCAAACGGGCGCTCGAGATCGGGGTCCGCGGCTTCCTGCCCAAGACGTCGTCGGGCGCGGTCCTCGCGGCCGCGATCCGGACCGTCGCCGGCGGCGGCCGGTACGTCGACCCGGAGCTCGCCGCGGACGCGATCGCGGCCGGCGAGAGCCCGCTGACGCCCCGCGAGGCCGACGTGCTGGAGCTCGCCGCCGACGGCGCGACGATCGAGGAGATCGCGGTGCGGATCTCGCTCTCACCCGGGACCGTCCGGAATCACCTGTCGTCCGCGACCGGCAAATTGGGTGCGCAGAATCGGCACGAAGCGGTCGCTACCGCTCGGCGTTCCGGCTGGATCTAAGAGAAAGGCCACGATCACGTAACAATGTCGGTCCATACTGCGAGGACCGGACGGGGCGGCTTCAGGCGGTGGGTGCAGCATGCTGAATCGAGCAATCCACGTCGGAGCGGCGGTGATCGCGGCGTTAGCCCTGGTCCTCACCGGCGCCTGTGCCGAGCCGGAGTTCACCTACGTGAAGAACTCCGGCCAGAAGACCTACTTCAAGGTCCCGCACAACTGGCACGCGACCGCCACCAAGACGCTCGACGACGCGCTCAGCGGAACGAACACCGACTCGGCGGCGGCCGCGATGCGGCAGCAGTCCTGGTGGTCGGTCGCGTACGACGCGTCCGAGGACCCGGCCGCCGATCATCTGGTCACGCTGGGCCTCACCGACGAGCCGGTCGTCTACGCCCGGGTCGCGCCGCTGTCCGAGGAACAGCAGAGCAAGGTCTCGCTCGACCTGCTGCGCAACGCGTTCCTCCCGGTCACCGCCGACGCCCGCGAGGAAGCCGCGCAGACCCTCCCGCTCACCGGCTTCGAGCTGGTCCGCAACGAGGTGCTCACCCCGTCCGACGGGCTGCACGGCGTCCGCGTGGTCTTCGACTACGAGCTGGCCAACGGCGTCCTGCACACGTTCGACCAGACCGCGCTGGTCAACAACGCGGGAACCATGCTCTACCTGCTGATCATCCGGTGCTCGACCAGTTGCTATCGCGAGCGGTCGAGCGAGCTGGACACGATCGCGACGTCTTTCACGGTCAGGAGTAGCTCATGACGGACACCGTCGAAGGACTGCGGCCGCCGGAGGCGGGCCCCGGCGAGCGCGAGCGGATCACCCGCAAGCGGCTGCCGTTCTGGGACCGGATCAAGTTCCTGCTGCTGTTCGCGGTGGCGTGGTTCGCGCTGGTCTGGGCGGCGATGGCCGACAACCCGATCCTCCCGTTCCGCGACGCGCTCCTCGACGAGCTGCGCAGCGGGTTCGGGATCGCGCTCATGGTCCTGTTCGGGCTCGAGTTGCTGCGTCAGCTCCACTTCCTGGTCAGCGAGCACTGGTCGGGCTACCACCGGCTCTGGACCCGGGGGATCTTCGGCGGCACCGAGCGGCTGTCGCACCGGATGTTCTCGGACTGGACCCGGTTCCGGCTGATCCGGGTGTTCAAGTGGCTGCTGTTCATCGCGGTCGTCGCGGTGGTGCTCGCGTCGGTGCTCGACACCTCGCCGTTGATGGCGCTGTTCGCCATCCCGGCGATCCTGTGGCAAGCCGCGCCGATGTTCATCCAGGTCTTGTTCATCCTGTTCATCGCCGTCGGGCAGTTCGCGGCGATCTTCTGGTTCCTGTCCCGCGGTGGCGTCGAGGTCTATTACCCGGACGACGTCAAGACGCGCTTCGCCGACGTCTGGGGCCAGGACCACGTGCTCGAGCGGGTCAAGGAGAACATCGTCTACCTGGAGACCCCGGAGGCGATCGAGTCCAAGGGCGGCTACGTGCCCGGCGGCATCCTGCTGTGGGGGCCGCCCGGCACCGGCAAGACGCTGATGGCCGAGGCGGTCGCGGGCGAGACCGGCAAGCCGTACGTGTTCGTCGACCCGGGCGCGTTCATCAACATGTTCTTCGGCGTCGGGGTCCTGAAGGTGAAGGGGCTCTTCCGCAAGCTGCGCAAGCTCGCGCTCCGCTACGGCGGCGTCATCGTGTTCTTCGACGAGGCCGACTCGCTGGGCAACCGCGGTGCGCTGGCGCAGGGCGGCGGGTCGTTCCCGCGCGGCGGGATGACGCCTCCGGCGCCGTTCGCGGCGACCGGCTGTCACGGCTTCTCCTACTTGTCGGACGAGTCCCAGCTGCTGCTGACGCGTCAGGCGATGGCGGGTGGCCGACAGGACAAAGTGGTCATGGGCGGCGGCATGGGTGGCGGGGGCGGTGGCATGGGGACGCTCGAGGCGCTGCTCACCGAGCTGTCCGGGCTGAAGAAGCCGCGCGGATTCGTCAACCGGGTGGTCCGGCGGGCGCTGGGGATGCGGCCGAAGCCGCCGCCCAAGTACCGGATCCTGGTCATGATGGCGACGAACCTGCCCGAGGCGCTGGACGAGGCGCTGCTCCGGCCGGGCCGGATCGACCGGATCTACAAGGTCGGCTACCCGAGCAAGGCCGGCCGCGTGCGCACGTACATGGGCTATCTCGACAAGGTGAAGCACGAGCTGACCGAGGAGCAGGTCGACAAGCTCGCGACGATCACCCCGTACGCGACCGGCGCCACGATCAAGGACATGGTGAACGAGGCGCTGATCACTGCGGTCCGCGACGACCGCGACACGATCACCTGGCGGGACATCATCCGGGCCAAGCAGCTCAAGGAACTCGGGCCGGCCGAGAACGTCGAGTACATCGAGCGCGAGCGGCACGCCGTCGCGGTGCACGAGGCCTGTCACGCGGTGGTCGCGTACCGGACCCGGCACCACATGGAGATCGACATCGCGACGATCGAGAAGGGGTCTGGGTACCTGGGCATGGTCGCCTCGATCCCGCCCGAGGACCAGTTCACGACCTGGCGCAGCCACTACGAGTCCGACATCTACGTGTCGCTGGCGTCGCTGGCCGGCGAGCGGATGTTCTTCGACGGCGACAGCTCGTCGGGTGTCTCCGGCGACCTGGAGTCGGCGACCGCGGTGGCGACCAACATGGAGGGTGTCTGGGGGATGGGCACGACCGTGTCGTCCTACGGGTACTCCAGCCAGGTCGGCATCGGTTCGCCGGGCGGGCCGGGGAAGTCGGAGGACCTGAACGCGCGGAAGGCGCTGGCCGACCGGATCGAGGACAACCTCGCGCTCATGCTGGTGCGCACGGCCGAGATCCTGGAGGAGAACCGGCGCCAGGTGCTGTCGCTGGCGCACGCGCTGGAGACCCACAAGACGCTCACCGGCGAGGACGTCATCGCGGTGCTGGAGGGCCGGCCCGGGCCGCTGGTGGACGGATCGATCTACGGCAACACCGAGTTCACCGATCAGCTGGAGACGTACCACCGGGCGGCGCTCGACGCGCATCGCGGCCACGGCAAGCTCGCGGCGAGGATGCCGGACGCGTCGGGGCGGGAGCCGGTGAGCGTGGGGGCGGGAGACCAGGCGGCGGCGTCGGATTCGAGCATCTGGCGCCGACCGCCGTCGGCGAACGGCTCGGAGCCGGCGAAGGAGTAACCCGGCTCTTGTATCGGCGCCCCGCCGCCGGCCGGGCACTGCTGCGGACGGCGGTGCCGGGGTGGCGTCGACGCTGTTCCGGGCCGAGTTGAGGGAGGCCCTGAGGACCGGCCTCGCGCTCGAGCCTCGATTGCTGGTCGCGCGGGAGGCGCACGACGCGACGGCGTCGTGCGCCTCCCGGTCAGCGGGGCGAGATGAATCCGGCGCCCGATGCCCCGGCCGACGTCAGCGGGACTCGCTGAACCAGCGGACTATCCGGGCGGTGGCGCGGGCGTCGGACGTGATGTGGTCGGTCGGCCCCACCTCCACGATCGGGGCGTCCACCCCGCTCCTCGCCAGGTCCGCACGGCAACCCACCGTGTTCCCGTACGCTGCCTGCTCGTCGGTCGTCGTGGCGTACAGACGGATCGGGGCGCGGGGCGTCCAGTCGGCGCACGTCCCGTCGGCTACCCGCAGCGCGGCGGCGAAGCGGGCCGTCGGGTGCTCCAGCAGACGCACACCGCGGGGTGTCAGTAGCGCCCGGGGTGAGGCCGGCAGCGCGGGCAGGAGTTCCGGCCCCGGATGAGAATTGTCGAACAGCGGCGGCAGCGTCCGATCGTACGGAGCGCGGAACACCTCGGACGGCGACCCGTACAGGCCGTGCAGCCGGTTCCAGGAGATCAGCAGATACGACACATAGGCGGCGCTCCACTGCGGATGCAGCGTCCCCGCCAGCATGGCCGGGATCTCGGCGTCCCGCAGGTGATAGGCGCCGCTGATCGGGGCCACCGCGGCGAGCCGGAAGCCGGACCCCGGCGCCTGCAACTGCCGGGCCAGCCCCATCGCCGCCGACGCGCCCTGCGAGAAGCCGGTCACGTACACGTCCCGGGTCAGCGTGCGGCCGACCGTCGGGGCGAACCGCTCAGCCGCACGGAGCAGGTCCAGTGAGGCGGTGGTTTCTGACGGGACGTCCAAATAAGGGTGAAGGCCGGGGCCGACGCCGAGGCCCAGGTAATCCGGGGCGACGGCGGCGAAGCCGGCGGACGCGTAGGAGACCGGAGCGGCCGTGCCCCAGGGATCGTCGGTCACCGACGGAGCGTCGCCGCGGTAGACCTCGGTGCCGTGGGCGTAGGAGACGACCTTCAGGGCCCGCCGGGAGTCGGGGAGCACCACCAGGCCGCTGGCGGTCGTGCGCCGGCCGTTGGCGCCGACCGTGCGGTAGACCAGCCGGTAGAGCGTGACGCCGTGGCGCGTCTCGGCCGCGTCGAAACCGGCCGAGGTGAGCTCGGCCCTGGCTTGGGTCGCGGTGAGGGTGCGGAGTCTGGTCGCGGAGACGACGTCCCCGCGGTGCGCGGTAGGGGGACTCGCCGACGCCGGGGCGGCGACGAGTCCGAAGGAGACAACGGCGGCGAGGCAGAGCGTGCGGAGTGTCATGACCCGACGGTAGAAATTCCGGCGGTTCCGGTCGTCACCCTGCGGAGTCGCCCGCCGCTAGCTCGGGGGTACTAGCTGTGCCGCTCGGGTACCGGGTTCTCGAACAGCGCCCGGAGCGCGGTCACGTGCCGGCCGTAGGCCGCCTTGCCGGCCGGCGTGAGGCTGACCCAGGTCTTGACCCGGCCGCGCCCGGTGGGCTTCGCGATGTCGACGTAGCCGGCGTCCTGGAGCACCTTCAGGTGCTTGCTCAGGACGGAGTCGGCCACGCCGAGCAGGTCGCGCAGCACGCCGAACTCGGTGCTGCTGGTCGCGTCGAGGAACGCGCAGATACGCAGCCGGTTGGGGGCGTGGATCGTCTCGTCGAACGGCTCGGTCACCCGGCCGCCCGGAGCTGGGCCCGCAGCGCCGCGTCGAAGCGCCGGCCGAGGACGATCGTGGCCACGACGTCGACCGCGGCGATGAGCCAGGCCACCCAGCGCAGGTCGGTGTAGGACCCGAGGACCCAGGACGCGGCCAGGCTGACGCCGACCAGCGCGCCGAGCGCGCCCGCCCACCGGCCGGCCCGGCCGGCCTCGAAGCCGGAGACCCAGACGCCGGTCATCCGGCGGTAGGCGTTGGCCAGAACGACGCAGAGCGCGAGAAAGACGACGCACCCCACGCACATCAGCACGATGTTCCCGAAGCTCATCATGACGACGTCGAAGGCGACGAGCGCGCCGAGGGCCGGGTGGTACCACCAGGGGGTGACGAGCCGGTCGGCGACCGCGGCCCGGGCGTCGGCGATGGCGGTGAGCTGCTCCGCTGCGTTGCTTTCCATGCCGGAAAGTCAATCATTTTCCAGAACGGAAAGTCAAGAGGGGTTTCCCTTCCCGAGCGTCGCGGGTACCGCCCTGTCACCCGACACTCTCCACCCAGGAGGAACCATGGCCGACGACACCACGCACGCCCGCAGCGCCGTCACCGGCGAGTTCGTCACCGACGACACCGCCGCGAAGCACCCCGACACCACCGTCGTCGAGGGCTCGTCCCAGGACGGCGACTCCAAGCGCAATCGCAGCGCGGTCACCGGCGAGTTCGTCTCCGACGACACCGTCGACAAGCACCCCGACACCACGGTCGTCGAGAAGGGCTGAACCTTCTCCGGCGGGCTCGCGTGCACCTCGCTGAGCCCGCTGGACGACCGCCGCGTCCGGCTCTCCGCCGATCGAATCATCGACCCGAGGAGAAGTCGTGACCGTGCAAACCTCCCTCAAACCCACCCTCGCCCTCCTGGCCCTCGGCACCGCCTTCGTCGCCGGGGGAGTGCTGCTCCTGCACGCCGGCGCCCAGTACGCCTGGGACGGCTCCGCCCCGACCTGCGCCGGCGACGTCATGTCACCCGGCGACCAGTGCCTCTCCTGGGGCCGCCGCGGCAGCTACGACTACGACCAGGGCATCGTCGACGCGGTCGACAGCGGCCGCTTCCTGCGCGGGATCGGCGGCATCCTGGTCGGCGGCCTCGGCGCGACGCTCCTGTACGCCGCCGGGAGCTTCGCCCGGCGTCCGGCCGGTCGCATCTGCGCCGCGTCCGGCCTGCTCACGCTGTTCCTGGCGGCCCTCGGTCTGCTGACCGTCGGCTCCGGGTTCGCGCTCGTCGCGGCCGTCGGCGCGGCCGCCGCCGGCGTCGTGCTCAGCGTCGCGATCGGAGTGCCGGTCGGGCGGGTGGTGTACTACGCCGCCGGCGTCGGCCTGCTCGCCGGTGCGGCCGCGCTCGTCGCCTCCGGCTCCGCGTATGCCTTCGGTGGACGCCTGTCCGGCGCCGGCCCGTCCGATTCGCTGACGCTGTTCCTGGCCGACGCGTTCCGCGCGCACGGCGCCGAGTTGCGGTACGTGGGCGCGGTGGTGGCACTCGCCGTCGCCTGCCGGCTACTGCGCACCGCTCTGGACGGTCTCCCGCGCGAGTCGGTCGGGCCGGACTCCGCCACCGACCTCTCGGACGCCGAGCTCGAAGCGCGCCACCACCTGATCCTCACGCCGGTCACCCCGACGAGCCTGCGCGCCGGGCTGTGGTGCGCGGCCGGCGCGGTGGCCTGGGCGGGCGCCGCCTACCTGGCCACCCGGGCCACCGCGGCCGGGTCGGTCGGCGCGGTCGTGCTGGTGCTGCTCGGCCTGGCCGCGGCCGGACGTCTCGCCCCGCGCCGCCGCCCGGTCGCTCACCTGTCGGAGATCTCGTAGCTCCGGGCCAGGTCGCGGAGGACGTTCTTCGCGACCTTGTCGAGGGTGGCGCGGGGGAACTCGTCCACGAAGTAGACCGCGCGGGGGACCTTGAAGTCGGACAGCGTCTCCCGGCAGCGGTCGATCACGGTCGTTCCGAGCAGCACCTCGTCGGCGTCCGGGGCCTTGATGACGAACGCGACCGGGACCTCGTCCAACATCGGGTGCGCGGCGCCGACGACCGCGACGTCGGCGACGCCGGCGACGGTCCGGCAGACGTCCTCGACCTCGCGGGCCGAGACGTTCTCGCCGCCGACCTTGAGCAGGTCGGAGTCGCGCTCGCAGTAGACGAGGGCACCGTCCTCGCCGAGGCGGACGATGTCGCCGGTGCGGAACCAGCCGTCGTCGGTGAACGACTTCGCCATCGCGCCGGGGTCGTCGAGGTACTCGGCGAACAGCTGGATACCGCGGGTGCCGCGGATCCACAGTTCGCCGGGCCGGCCGTCGGCGCAGACCTCACCGGTGGCCGCGTCGACGACGAGGGCCTCGTAGCCGGGGGTGGGGGTGCCCATCGCCCGCGGTGGCGGGGAGAAGCCCGGGCCGGCCGTGATCGCCGGGGTGACGGTCTCGGTCATGCCGAACGCGGGCAGGATCGCGAAGCCGAGCGCGGCCTCGAGCTCGGGCACGACCGCGCCGAAGACCCCGGCCTTCAGCCGGTGCTCCGGGGCCGGGTGGCTGAGGATCGCCCTGATGACGAACGGGATCAGCGAGATGTGCGTGACCCGGTGCCGGGCGACGACGTCCCAGAACCGGGACGCCGAGAACCGGGGCTGGAGCACGACCGTGCCGCCCGCCCCGAGCGTCGTCCAGATCGACCAGCTCTGCGCGTTGACGTGGAAGAACGGCAGGTAGACGAGGTAGACGTCGTCGGCGGTCATGCGCAGGGTCGTCGGGGCGACGCGGGCGGCCCAGAGCGCGTTGGCGTGGGTGTGCACGACCGCCTTGGGCCGGGACGTCGTCCCGGACGTGAACAGGATCCCGGCCGGCGCCAGCGGCTCGGCCGCGCGCGGGGCGAGCGAGGCCGGGTCCCCGAACAACGCGTCGAACGCGAGGCCGCCGGTTCTGGGCCCGCCGTCGGCGCCGGCGGCGCCGTCGGTGACCGCGACCCACCGCAGACCGGGCGCGGCCTCGGCGATCAGCGCGGCGAACGCCGGTTGCGTCACCGCGGCGACGCAACCCGCCTTCTCCACGAAGTACGCGACCTCGGCGGCCGAGCTCCGCGTGTTCGTCGTGACCGTCACCGCGCCCAGCGTCGCGCAGGCGTACCAGGTCAGCACGCCCTCCGGGCAGTTCTCGGCGTGCAGCAGCACGGTGTCACCGGGTCCGATGCCCCGCCCGGCCAGGCCGGCCGCGACCCGGCGCACGTCGGTCCAGAACTCGGCGTACGTCCAGGTCCGGGGCTCGGCGTCGAACGGGGCCCAGATCAGGAACGGCTTGTCCGGCTGCCGGGCCGCCCACGACGCCAGCAGCCACGGGATGTCCTGCCCGGCGAACTGGAACTCGGCTGCGCTCATCACGCCCCCACGAAGTTCGGCGGGCGCTTCTCCAGGAACGCGGTCGGCCCCTCCACGGCGTCCTTCGAGGCCATCACCTCCCGGCCCAGCGCCTCCTCGATCCCGAACGCCTCGGCTTCCGGCAGGCACTCGGTCTCGCGCAGCGTCGCCAGGATCGCCCGCACTGCCAGCGGCCCGTTGGCCGCGATCCGATCGGCGATCTCGCGGGCCTTGGCCAGCGCGGACCCGTCCGGCACCACGTAGTTGATCAGCCCGAGCTCGCGGGCCCGCTGGGCCGGGATGTCGGCCCCGGTCAGCAGCATCTCGGCCGCCACCGCGTACCCCATCTGGCGACGCAGCCGCACCGCCGACCCGGCCATCGGGAACAGCCCGCGCTGCACCTCGGTGACCCCGAACACGGCCGACTCGCCGGCCACCCGGATGTCGGTGCCCTGCAGGATCTCGGTGCCGCCGGCCCGGGCCACGCCCTCCGCGGCCAGGATGATCGGCTTGGTCGGCCGGTAGGTCTTGAGGTAGGCCGCGAGCGAGATCCCGGGCTCGTCCTGGAGCCGGACGATCCACTCGTTGTCCTGGACCCCGGCCCGCAGGCGTCCGATCTCGGCCAGGTCCATGCCCGCGCAGAACACCGGGCCGCGTCCGGTGAGGATCGCGACCCGTAGCGTGTCGTCGGCGTCCAGGCGTTTCCAGGCGTCGAGCAGCCGGCAGAGGATCTCGGCGTTCGTCGCGTTGCGCTTCTCCGGCCGGTTGAGGGTCACGGTCAGCACCGGCCCGTCGGCCTCGACGAGTACGAGCGGCTCGGTCATCGGGTCCCTTTCTCGGCGGCGAGGTGGTGGCGGATCGCGTCGCCCATCGCCGGGCTCCGCAGGATGTCGGCGAAGGCCGCGCCCTCCCTCCGGCGGGCCTCGGCCACGGCCTCGCGACGGGACGCGGTGATCAGGGCCTTCGTCGCCCGGACGGACGCGTCGGGGTGGGCCGCGATCCTCGCGGCCAGGCCGATCGCGGCCGACAGCAGGTCGGCGGGGGCGTAGGCCCGGAGGGCCAGGCCGGAGTCGACCGCCTCGGCCGCCGAGATCCAGTCCGACGTGAGGAGAGCCTCGGTCGCCCGCTGGACGCCCATCCGGCGGGGGAGCAGGTAGCTGCCGGCGGCTTCGGGAACCACGCCCAGCTGGGTGAACGGCGCTTTCAGACGGGCGTTCTCGGAGACGAGCACCAGGTCGCAGTGCGCCAGCAGGGTCAGCCCGAGCCCGACGCCGGCGCCGTTCACCGCGGCCAGCAACGGTTTCCCGAACCCGACGACGGCGTCGAGAAAAGCGTCGAACGGGTGGCCCTCGTCGGCCGCACCGCCCTCCGCGGTGTCGGCCATTTCGGCCAGATCCGTGCCCGCGGTGAACGTCCGCCCGGCCCCGGTCAGCACCACGACGCCGACGGCGTCGTCCGTATCGGCCTCGGTGAGGGCGGCCGCCGCACGGCGGTACAGCGCCCGGTCGAAGGCGTTGGCCCGGGACGGGCGGTCGAACGTGAGCACGCGGACCCGACCGTGGTCCTCGGTCCGGACCCGACCTTCCTCAGCCAAACCGGCCTCCGGAGAACGTTGCGATAACAGCGGAATCACACTGTAATCTAGAACGCGTTCTTGCTTGGACGGAACTGCCCGAACGGAGGGCCGGATGTGACAACGTTCGTCGAGTCGACGGTGAGATTCCCCTACAAGCGCTCGTTAGGGTCGGTCATCGGGTACTTCATGACCGCGCTCACCGACCGGCGCATCGTCGGGATCCGCAACGGCGATCGAGTACTCGTTCCACCGCTGGAGTGGGACCCCGCGACGGCCGAGCAGCTCAATCCCGACTTCGTCGACGTCGGACCGGCGGGCACGGTCCGGTCCTGGACCTGGGTCGCCGCGCCGAGCGGACAGCACCCGCTCGACCACCCGTTCGCGTTCGCGCTGATCGAGCTCGACGGGGCCAGCACGACGCTGCTGCACGCGGTCGACGCCGGTGACATCTCGGCCATGGAGACCGGCCTGCGGGTCGCCCCGCGCTGGCGGGCCCAGCGGGTCGGGCACCTCACCGACATCGAGGCGTTCGTCCCGGGCGAGGAGCCCGTCACGCCGGAGGACGACGCCGGGCCGGCGGCCGAGCCGGTCACGATGATGAACTACGACGCCTCGATCTCCTACACGACGCCGGTCCCGGAGACCCAGCTGGTGTTCGGCAAGGCGTTCGCCGAGGGACGCCTGGTCGGGCTGGAGTGCCCGAACTGCCACCGCGTCTACACCGGGCTCCAGCAGGCCTGCCCGGTCTGCGCGATCCCGCTGAACGGCACGCACGAGGTCGAGTTGCCGCAGACCGGCACGCTCACCACGTTCACGATCATCACCCCGGTGCAGTACCCGGGCCAGACCGAGACCGAGCCGTTCGCCCGCGTGCACGTGCTGACCGACGACATCGACGCGGTGCTCGCCTACCAGCCGGTCGTGGACTTCCCGAACGCCGACGTGCACCCGGGCGTCCGCGTGAAGGCGGTCTGGACGACCGACGCGGACGGGAAGCAGGAGCTCGCGGGCTGGACCCCGACCGGGGAACCCGACGTCGATGACCCTTCGATCGTGAATCGGATCTTCTGATGGAGCCTGTGGCGATTGTGGGGTGGGCGCTCACCCCGATGGTCCGGCGGACCGACAAGTCCGAGGCCCGGCTGCTGTTCGACGTCGTGACCGGCGCGACCGAGGACGCCGGCATCACCCGCGCCGACGTCGACTTCTCCTGCGCCGGGTCGTGCGACTACGTGGCCGGGCAGGCGTTCTCGTTCGTCCAGAACATCGACGCGGTCGGCGCCTGGCCACCCAAGCGCGACTCGCACGTCGAGATGGACGGCGCCTGGGCGTTGTACGAGGCCTGGGTGCGGCTGCAGCTCGGCGACCTCGACGTTGCGATCGCGATGGGCTCCGGGCGGTCGTCGACCGCCGACCCGGCGACGATCTACCCGATGGAGATGGACCCCTACTACCTCGCTCCGCTCGGTGCCGACGCGGTCTCGCTGGCTGCGCTCCAGGCCCGCGTCCTGCTGGACGCCGGGCTGGTCACCGAACGGGACATGGCCGGCGTGGCCGCGCGGACTCGGGCCGACGCGGTCGGCAACCCGTACGCGCAGGTCTCCGGCGAGTACGACGTCGACGCGCTGCTCAAGGAGGACTACGTGCGGGCGCCGCTGCGCAAGCACGACCTCTCGCCGATCACCGACGGGGCGGCCGCGGTGATCATCGCCCGCGGCGACAAGGCCCGGGAGCTGAGCGACAACCCGGTCTGGATCACCGGCTTCGCGCACTCGGCCGAGCCGCACCAGCCGGGCGTCCGGGACCTGCGGGCGTCGACGTCGACGGCACGAGCGGCGAAGGCCGCCGGCGCCGACGGGCACTTCGACGTCGCCGAGCTGCAGGCCGCGTTCACTCACGAGGAACCGCTGCTCACCGCCGCACTCGGCCTCGGGCCCGACGTCGCCGTCAACCCGTCGGGCGGACCGCTGGCGGCCAACCCGGTGATGGCGACCGGGCTCGTCCGCGTCATTGAAGCGGCGCGCCAGATCCGGGACCGCGGGAAGCAGCGCACGCTGGCGCACGCGACGTCCGGCCCGTGCCTGCAGCAGAACCTCGTCTGCGTGCTGGAAGGAACGAAATGAGCAGCAACCCGTGCGCGATCGTCGGGATCGGGCAGACGAACCACAAGACCCGGCGGTGGGACGTGTCGCTGGGCGGGCTGGTCCGCGAAGCGGCCACCCGCGCGCTCGAGGACGCGCACATGACCTGGGCCGACATCGACGCGGTCGTGCTCGGCAAGGCGCCTGACCTGTTCGAGGGCGTCATGAAGCCGGAGCTGTACCTGACCGACGCGCTCGGCGCGGCCGGGAAGCCGATGTTCCGGGTGCACACAGCGGGCAGCGTCGGCGGGACGACCGGGATCGTCGGCTCGCACCTGGTCGAGGCCGGGATCCACCGCACGGTGCTGTCGCTGGCGTACCAGAAGCAGTCCGAGGGCAACGCGCAGTTCGCGCTCGGGTCCGGGCGGGGGGCGTCGCTCGGCGCGGGCGGGGCGTTCGCGCCGTACATGCGCTCGTACATCACCCAGACCGGCGCCCCGGCCGACGTCGGCCCGATGGTCGCGGTCAAGGACCGGCTGAACGCGCTGAAGAACCCGTACGCGCACCTGAAGTTGAAGGACATCACGGTCGAGAAGGTCAAAGAGTCGCCGATGATGTGGGAGCCGATCCGGTACCTGGAGTCGTGCCCGTCGTCCGACGGGGCCTGCGCGGTGATCTTCACCTCACTCGAAGGGGGGCAGGCCGCGGCGGCGGACGGGCGCCCTCCGGCCTGGGTGCTGGCCTCGTCGTACCGGTCGGAGCCGTCGTCGTTCCCCGGGCGGGACCCGGTCTGGTCGGCCGGGGCGGCCGACTGCGCGGCCGAGATCTACAAGTCGGCCGGGATCACCCGGCCGCGCGAGCAGATCGACTGCGCCGAGCTGTACGTGCCGTTCAGCTGGTACGAGCCGATGTGGCTGGAGGCACACGACCTGGCCGACCGGGGCGACGGCTGGAAGATGGTCGAGCGGGGCGACACCGCGCTCGACGGGTCGTTCCCGGTGAACATGTCCGGCGGCGTGCTGTCGTCGAACCCGATCGGCGCGTCCGGGCTGCTCCGCTTCGCCGAGGCCGCGATGCAGGTCCGCGGCACCGCGGGGGAGCACCAGGTCGACGGCGCGAAGGTGGCGCTGGCCCAGGCCTACGGGGCGTCGGCGCAGTACTTCAGCATGTGGCTGGTCGGCAGCTCGCTCGACGCGGTGGGCTGAGCCCGGCCATGGCGGGCGGGGCGGCGTTCGAGCTCAGCGCGGACGAGATCGTCCGCGCGGCCGTCGAGATCCTCTACGAGCAGGGTCTGGACGCCGTGAGCATGCGCACGGTCGCCGCCCGCCTCGGTGTTTCGCCGGTGCCCCTGTACAGCCGGGTCGGCAACAAGGAAGCGCTGCTCGACGCGGTGGCGGACACCGTGCTGGTGGACGTGGCCCCGGATCGTGCTCTCGGCGAGCGCTGGCCGGAGTACACCGCCCGGTGGGCATCGACGTTGCGGGACCGGCTGGTGACG
Organism: Cryptosporangium phraense; assembly: GCF_006912135.1. NCBI lineage: Bacteria > Bacillati > Actinomycetota > Actinomycetes > Cryptosporangiales > Cryptosporangiaceae > Cryptosporangium > Cryptosporangium phraense. The sequence continues at coordinate 28,011 of NZ_VIRS01000021.1, forward strand.
ATCCCCGACATCCGGCGGCTGCTGTCGCTGCGCCGCTCGCCGTTCGTCCCGGCCGCCACCGTGCTCGTCGCGATCCTGCGCGACGAGGGCGGGTTCGGCGGCCGGGCCGCGGTCGAGGCCGTGCAGTTGCTGTCGTGGGCGGTGATCGGGTACGCGGTGCTGGAGTCGGGCGCGGAACCCCGGCCGCGCCGGACGGCTCCGGATCCGACGTCGGTCAGCCGGGCCCAGGCGGACCATCTGTTCGAGCTGCACGTGCGGTATCTGGTGGAGGGCCTGGAACGGGATCGCTGAGTCACCGCGGAAGGCGCCGCAGCAGATATCCGCGGGCCGCGTCGACGTCGGCCCGGACGGACTGCTCGTCGGCGGAGTCCTCCGGCGACCGCCAGTCGAAGACGCGCCAGTCGCGGGTCGCCCGCGCGTCGACCGGATGCACGGGGCGGTGCTCCCCGGTCTCGAGCTGCCCGGCCAAGCTCTCGGCCAGAGCGGCGTGGACGTGGGTCGCGGCGATCAGCAGCCGCCAGAGGACCCGGTTCCGCGCGGGATGGAAGCCTTCGAACATCCGGACCGCATAGTCGAGCACGGTCTCCCGGCTGAGGACGTCGTCGCGGAACGCGCCCAGACCGACCAACGCCGGGTCGGCCGCACCGCCCCCGGTGAGCGCGGCGCTGATCTCCTCCAGAGTTCCGGACAGGAGGTACTGGCGCTCGTCCCAGGACTCGTCCCGGTGGGCCAGCACCGGAGGGCACGCGGCGAGATCGGGGCCGGCCGTCCAGACGTTCTGTACTTCCTTGACCAGGCGGTACTGCCAGCGCAGGCCCGGATCGACGGTCAGGTCGAGCCCGGTGAGTCGTTGCCGCTCGATCCGGATCACGCCGAGCGGCGCGAGCAGCTCCCACAGCGTGGTGACCAGGTGGAGAGGGTCGTCCTCCCAGCCCGGGCCGAGCCGGCCCCCGGTGCCGAGCCGGCCCCCGGTGCCGAGCCGGCCGTCCCGGGCACCGTCGACGAGATCGTGCAGCACCCGGCGCTGGGCCAGTTCCGACCGCTCGGCCAGGTCGAAGACGAGCGGTTGGAGCTCGGTGTAGAGCCGCTTGCGGGCTTCGTACTGGTAGTCGCGGAGGGCGTCGCGCTCCCGGCGGTCCCGGTCCTGCCGGTCCTGGAGGGCGGCGATCCGCTGCTGGCTACGGACCGTGCTGACGTACGACAGCAGCGCCGTCAGCGCGCTGAGAGCCAGCGACGCGAGGGCCGCGATCAGGGCCGTCGGCATGACGGGCCTCCCGGTCGTCTGACGTGGACCGAACGGAGCGAGCGTTCCGCGGGGGACGGTAGGAACCGCGGATCGACCGGAGCCTAGGGGTAACGCCGGGAGGCTGTCCCGGCGACGCCACGGGAGGATCCGCAGTGAAGCCGTACGACCATCCGCACTACTACCACCTGGAGACCGAAGCGCACCGGCGCGTCCGGCACCGGCATCCCCGGCCCGAGCGGGAGCCTCGCCGGGTCTCGTTCGGATTCGTGAAGGCGGTCTACCGAGGGGTTCGGCGGCGGGTGGTGGCCCACCAGGCGATCGTCAGGCCGCCGGCCGGGACCTCGGCGAGCAGCACGAACGCCCGGTAGAGGAGCAGGCCGGCGAGCGCGCCGGTCGGGTCCACCCGCAGAGCCACCAGCACGGTGATCGTCCCCGCCTCCACGAAGCCGACGCCGGCCGGGGTGATCGCCAGCAGCGCGAGCAACCGCAGGGCGACCAGCGTGGCGAACGTCGTCGGGAGCGGGAGGTGCAGGCCGACGGCGGTGAAGCAGAGCCAGAGCAGGACGCCCTGCAGCGCGAGGTATCCGCCCAGGCCGACGACCAACGCCACCCACCGCCGCCGGACGAGCCCCGCCGTCCGCTCCGCCACCCCCACCGCCCACGACCCGCCCACCCTCGGCGGAACGGCGCGAAGGACGCGCGAGGCGCGGCCGAGCAGCGCCAGCACCACGACCACCCCCACCGCCGCACCGGCCCCGGCCACCGCCAGCAACACCCACCCACCCCGCGCCGGCGACAGACCCCCCACCGCCAGCAGGCCCCCCACCGCCGGCAGCGGCAGCATCAGCTTCGCGACGAAGTCGCACGACTTCGACACCACCGCGAACCGTACGTAGTCCGCGCTCGAGTGCCCCCAGCCACGCACCATCCCGTAGTTCACCGCGGTCCCGGCCGCCCCGCCGAGCGGCAGCACGTTGGCCACCGCGTTCCCCGCCACGTTCAGGATCAGCGCGCGCCGCCGGGTCAGCCCGGGCAGAGCGGCCGTGAGCAGCACCGTGTGCACGGCCAGCCCGGCCACCCAGACCGCACCGAACACCGGCGGCCACCACCAGCTCAGCCCGCGCACCGCGGCCAGCGCCTCCGACCAGGACGCGCCGAACCGACCGGCCTGCGACAGCGCGAGGACGGCCAGGCCGGCCGCGCCCAGCGCGACGAGGACGCGGGCCCGCGACGGCGCCAGGGCGGTGGTCATTCATCGAGCGTGAGGGAACCCGGCAGCCACCGGGTGAACGCCGCTGCTGCGCAAAGCGATCGGCGCGCGTACTCGAGCGGGAGCTGCCGGTCGAGGCGGCCGGGCGACTCACGCGGTGAGCCCGAGCAGTTCCACCAGCCCACCGGCGAGGCCGGGCGTCCACTCCGGATCGGCGCTCAGGTAGCTCTGGCGGTCGGCCCGCAGCAGGCCGATCAGCACCTCGGCGACGATCCGGCCGCCGACCGGGCCGAGCCGGTCGCCGCCCGCGCGGTACTCGGCCTCCTTGAGCACGTAGTACCAGAGCGGCGTGCCGTGCGGCCAGTCCCGGTCGGCGTCGAGCGGGGCCTGGCCGAGCAGCGTCGCGACGTCCTCGCCGCTGGGCAGCTGGGTGCTCTCGCCCCGGAGCAGGTCCCGGACGGCCAGCGAGCGGTAGGCGGCGTCGTCGACCGCGCCGGTGACCTGCTCGGGCAGCCCGATCAGGCTCGCGGCCAGCCGCCCGTCGAGCCGCTTGGCCCGCTGCGCGGCCGGACGTCCGGGCACGTCGAAGATCTGGGCCAGGTCGAGGCGCCGGAGCGGAGAGCCGAACCCGACCAGGTCCGGGAAGAGCGGCACCGCCGGGCCACCCTCGACCAGCCGGTAGCTGTGCCGGATCTGGCCGTGCCCGTACCGGTAGGCCGCGTCGGCGAACTCGAGCGGGATGAACGCCTCGCCCGGCTTCGGGGCGAACCACCGCCCGCCCTCCCCGAGCACCTCCTCGACCAGGGCGCGCCCGACCAGCCGGGGCAGGAAGTCGTTGACCACGATCCACTGGTAGTGCCAGGTCAGCGCGGTCTGGGCCCGGGTGAAGACGTCGGCCCCGTCGTCCTCCGCCCGGAGCAGGTCGACGATCCGGTTGTGGGCGTGCAGCAGCGCGACGTGCAGCGTCAGTGAGAACAGGTGGACGTCGTTGCGCGGGTCGCCGATCAGCGCGACGCCCTGCCGGTTGCGCGGTACGTCGTGCCCGTCGTCGCTGAGTAGGAACTTCGCGGGATCGTCGACGTCGAACAGGAACGGGGAGCCGACCGGACCGTCGCCGTACACCGTCTCGAGGTTCAGGCGCGGGGCGCGCGCGTTGCGCAGCGTCGCGGTGTCGACGTCGGCACCGGTGAGCGCGGACCGGTCGGCGGTGATGTCGTGCGCGACGAGCTGACCGAAGAACGGCCAGCCGGCCGCCTCGGCGGCGTCGTCGCCGTCCGGGGCGAGCCGGTCGAGAACGGCGGCCGCGTCGCAGACGCCGCCGTCGCTCCCGGCCCGCATCAGCAGGTGCGGGTCGGTGCCCAGCGGGGACAGGGCCGGGAACATGCGGCCGTAGCGGGCCGCGCCGGTGGGCCGGTCGACGGCCCGGGCCGGGCTCAGACAGTGCGTGTTCAGAACGACCTCCTGGTGTCGGAGAGAATGACAGCTGCGCTGGCGAGTTCGTGACGATCGAACTCGGATGACGTGCCCGGCCGGAGTCCCGACACTGGAGGCGTGGACGAGATCGCGCGCTTCGAGCGGGACGGGTACCTCGTCGTGCGTTCCGCGTTCCCGGCCGACACGGCCGAGGCCTGCCGGAACGCGCTCTGGAACGCGCTCGGCGGGCACGGGGTGACCCGGGATCCGGCGACCTGGACCCGGCCGGTCGTCTCGGTGCCGTGCCCGGACGGCGAGCCGTTCGCGGCCGCCGGGTCGTCGCCCGCGCTGGCCGAGGCGTACGACGCGCTGATCGGCGCCGGGCGCTGGACCCCGCGCGGGGGAGTCGGCGGGATGGTGCCGGTGCGGTTCCCGTCCGGGTTCGCGGTCGACGGCACCGACCCGTCCCCGGTGGGCCGCTCGATCGCCGCCGCCCTGGCCACCGAGTCCTAGCGCTTCCAGCCGACCGCGCCGTAGTTGCCGCACCAGGCCGCGTCGCCCTCGACGTCGTCGGGCCAGTCCGGGCGCCAGCGGATCACCCAGGTCAGTCCCGGGTCCACCAGGTCCCAGCCGGCCAGCAGGCGCTCGAGCCGGTCCTTGGTCCGGAACGTCGTCGGGTTCGCGCTCCTGGCGTAGATCTCGGTCAGCCGGTCCATCTCGTCCGGCCGCCCGTCGAACGTCACGTGGGCCATCGACACCGCGCTGCCCACCGGCAGCGCGTCCCGGAACGTCCGCAGGATCCCGTCCGGGTCGTCGGACTCGGCGACGAAGTGCAGCACGGCCACCGTCAGCAGCCCGATCGGCCGGTCGAAGTCGAGCAGCCGCCGGGTGATCGGCGAGCTCAGCACCTCCTCGGGCCGCCGGACGTCCGCGTGCACGATCGCCGCCCGCTCGGTGCCGGCCAGGATCGCCTCGCTGTACGCGACCGCGACCGGATCCAGGTCGACGTACACGACGCTCGCCTCGGGCGCGGCCTCGTGCACGTTCCCGACCGTCGGGATGCCCGACCCGAGGTCGATGAACTGACGGATGCCCGCGTCGACGAGGTACCGCACGCTGCGGTGCAGGAACGCGCGGTTGGCCTGAGCCATCAGCGGTACGTCCGGCATCACCTCCAGCACCTTCGCGGCGGCCTCCCGGTCGGCGGCGAAGTTGTGCGACCCGCCCAGGTAGTAGTCGTACATACGGGCCGCGGCCGGCCTGCTGGTGTCGATGTCGGCCGCCTGATCCGGAGAATCCACGCGCGCGCTCCCGCCGGTCTCGATAGCTCGGGCCGTCACCAGGTCTGGTCGCCCGCCCGGACCAGCATCTCGTTGACCGCCACCCGCCGCTCCCTGGTCACGATGTACGCGATCGCGTCGGCGACGTCCTCCGGGCGCATCGCCTCGATCGACGACGTCTGCCGCTGCGCGGCCTCCCGGATCCCGTCGCCGAGGTGGTCGGTCAGCTCGGTGTCGACGGTGCCCGGCTCGACGACGCTGACCCGCACCCGCTGCCCGATCAATTCCTGCCGGACCGCGTCCGAGAACGCGACCAGGCCGGTCTTGGTCAGGTTGTAGACGCTGCTGCCCGGCCGGGCCACCCGGCCCGCCGTCGAGCTGATGTTGACCAGGTCGGCGACGCCTCGCGGCGAGTCCGCGGCCGCGCGCACCAGGTGCGGCAGCGCCGCCCGGGTGACGTAGAGCAGCCCCTGGACGTTGAGCGCGACCATCCGGTCCCAGTCGTCGAGCGACGCGTCGAGCGCCGGGCCGAGCAGCATGATCCCGGCGTTGTTGACGACCGTGTCGAGCCGTCCGAACCGCTCGATCGTGCGGTCGACCGCGCCGACCGCCTGGTCCCGGGCCGTAACGTCGGCCTGAACGACCAGCGCGGAGTCGCCGATCGTCGCGGCGAGCTCGTCGAGCCGGTCGCCGCGCCGGGCGACCAGCGCGACCGCCGCGCCCTCGGCGGCCAGCCGCCGGGCGGTGGCCGCGCCGATCCCGCTGCTCGCGCCGGTGACCAGCGCGACCGTGTTCTTCAGGGTTGCGTCCATGCCTCCCATTCAAGCGCGGACGAACTGCTGACCGCCGTCGACGTCGTACGTGGCGCCGGTGAGCGCGGTGTTCGTCATCAGGTGGACGGCCAGCGCGGCGACGTCCTCGGGGCCGACGACCCGGCCGATCGGCAGCGTGCGGCGGAGCTGGTCCCGGCGTTCGTCGAGGTCGTCGCCGAGGAGGCGGGCCGAGAGCGGGGTGTCGACGAACCCGGCCGCGATCACGTTGACCCGGACCGGGGCGAGCTCGATCGCCAGCCCGGCGGCCATGGCCGGGAGCGCGGCGGTCATCGCGGCGGCCAGGATGAGGCCGGGCGCCGGGCGGCGGGCTCCGGTGCCGCCGACGTACAGGATCGTTCCCGACGGGCGGATCCGGGGCGCGGCCGCCTTGGCCAGGTGCAGCTGGGCCCAGAGGTGCTCGTCGACGTTGCGCCTGGCCTCGGCGAAGTCCAGGTCGGCCAGCGGGGCGTAGTAGGCGCCTCCGGCGGTGGTGAGCACGTGGTCGATCGGGTCGGGCAGGTCGTCGAAGAAGCGGTGGAGGCCGTCCGGGTCGGCCGCGTCGAACGTCGCGGTGCGGGTCGCGCCGACGTCGGCCGCGGCCGCGGCCAGGCGCTCGGCCGACCGTCCGACGAGCACGACGTCGGCGCCTTCGGCGCGCGCCGCCCGGGCGGTCTCGAGCCCGATCCCCGAGCTTCCTCCGATGAGGACGACGGTCTGGCCGGTGAGCTTCACGAAGAACTCCCTTCGGACGCCGGCGCGACGGCCGGATCGGTGGCGGGCGGGTTGCCGTCGCGCGGGGCCTCCGCGGGGGCGTCCGCGGACGGGGCTTCCGCGGGGGCTTCCGCGGACGGGGCTCCCGCCGGCGCCGCGGCGGCGGCCGTGGCCGTGGCCGTGGCCGTCGGAGGGGCGCAGCCGTGGTGGGGGCCGGGTGGCACGACGGCCGGCACCGGCGACGCCGGCCGGGCGTCGCTGACGAACAGCGCGGTCACCAGCGCAGCGGCCACCGCCACCCCGGCCAGCACGAGCATCGCCGGCCGGTAGCCGGAGCCGAGCGCGGTGGCCAGCCCGTCGCCGCCGGTGGCCCCGGCCAGGATCGGCACCGCGGCGACCGCGAACAACCCGCCGAGCCGCGACGCGGCGTCGTTGACCGCCGACGCCTCGCCGAGGTCGGCGTCGGGCACGGCCGCGAGCACCGCCGCGGTCAGCGGAGCCACCGCCAGCCCGATCCCCAGCCCCCACAGCAACGCCGACGGCAGGATCACCGCCCCGTACGACGACCCCGGCTGCGCGAACGAGAGCCACCCGAACGACACCGCGGCGACCAGGATCCCGGCCACCATCAACCAGCGCGGCCCGAGCCGGGCCACGAGCACCCCGCTCCACGGCGACACGGCCAGGAACACCACCGACGAGGGGATCAGCGCCGCCCCGGCCGCGGCCGCCGAGTACCCCAGCCGCAGCTCGCACTGGAGCACCAGCAGATACCCGGCCGCGGCCAGCGCCCCGTAGAACAGCACGGTCGCCACGTTGATCGCGTCGAACTGACGCGAGCCGAACAGCGAGAGGCGCAGCATCGGCGCCCGGATCCGCCGCTCGGCCGGCACCAGCGCGGCCAGCGCGACGACCCCGATCACCACCGGCACCCACACCGACGCGCTGCCCCAGCCCGACCCGGACGCGGTGTTCAGCCCGTAGATCACCCCGCCCAGCCCCACGACCGTGAGGACCGCCCCGACCGCGTCCAGCGACAGCGCCCGCCGGGCCTCCGGCGACTCCGGCACGAACCGCAGGACGATCAGCCCGGCCACGATCAGCGGCACGTTCAGCAGGAACACCGACCGCCAGGACGCGTGGTCGACGAACCAGCCGCCCGCGTACGGGCCGAGCGTGGTCCCGATCGTCGCGATCGCGGCCCAGATCCCGATTCCGCGGGCCCGGTCCGGCACCCGCAGCGCCCCGTTGAGCAGCGCCAGGCTCGTCGGCACGACCAGCGCCGACCCGGCGCCCTGCACGACCCGGGCCGCGATCAGCGTCCCCACCGACGGGGCCAGCGCGCACAGGATCGAGGCCACGAGCATGACCGCCAGCCCGATCTCCAGCACCCGGCGGCGTCCGAACCGGTCGGCCAGCGCGCCGGAGAGCAGCAGCAGCGCGGCCACCGAGAGCAGGTAACCGGTGAGCGCCCACTGCAGGCCGGCCAGGCCGGCGCCGAGGTCCCGGCCGATGGCCGGGATCGCCACGTTGACGACGTTGGCGTCGAGGAAGCTCACCATCGAGGCCAGCACGGTCGCCGCGATCAGCGCGACCCCGGCCGGGCTGCGCAGCGTGATCAGGCCCGGCGCGCTCATGCCCCGATCGCCTTCCGCAGCGCGAGCAGCGCCCCCACGTAGATCTCGGAGAACGTCGGGAACGGCTGGATCGTGTCGCGCAGGACGTCGAGCGGCACCCGGGCCCGGATCGCCAGCGTGGCCTGCTGCAGCCACTCGCCGGCCTCCGGGCCGAGCGCGTACGCCCCGGTCAGCCGGGTCCCGTCGGACAGCAGGGTCAGGAACCCGTTCGACTCGGCGTAGGCCCGGGTGTACGTCTCGGTCTTCGCGATCTCGCTCAGCGGCACGGTCGCCTCGTACGTCGCCGAGGTCGCCCCGACGGCGGCCGCCGCCGGATCCGTGTAGACCACCCGCGGGACCGCGTCGTAGTTCGCCTCCCGGGGCTCGCCGAGCAGGTTCGCCGCCACCACGTCCCCCTGGTACTTGCCGACGTGGGTGAGCAGGAACGCGCCCGTGGCGTCCCCCACGACCCAGACGCGCTCGGCGGCGCGCAGGTGGGCGTCGACCGGAATGCCGGAACCGTCGGCCGAGATCCCGACGGTCTCCAGACCGAGGCCCTCGGTGCGCGGCCGCCGGCCGGTCGCGACCAGCAGACGGTCACCGCTGACCTCCCGGCCGTCGTCGAGAACCAGGACGGAGGACTCGCCGTCGCGGCGCGCCGCCGTCGCCCGGGGACCGAGGACGACCTCGACACCGTCGCGACGCAGGACCTCGGCCAGCGCCGCGCCGAGCGGCGCGGCCTCGCGGGCCAGCAGTCGGTCGCCCGCGACCAGCACCACCTCGCCGCCGAGGCGGCGCACCGCCTGGGCCATCTCGACGCCGACCGGGCCGCCGCCGAGCACCACCAGCCGGCGCGGGACCTCCTTCATGCCGGTGACCTCGCGGTTCGTCCACACGCCGGGCAGGTCGCGGAGGCCGGGGATCGGCGGGATCACCGGGTCGGCGCCGGTGGCCAGCACGACATCGCCGGCGGTGTAGCGCACGCCGCCGACCTCGACCACGCCCGGCCCGGCCAGCCGCCCGAGGCCGCGGATCAGGTCGATGCCCTTGGACGCGAGCCAGCGCTCCTGACCGGCGTCGGAGTAGTCCGACACCATGAAGTCGCGCCAGGCCAGCGCGGCCGCGACGTCGACCTCGGCGGTGGCCTGGGCCTCGCGGGCGGCGTGCACGGCCTCGCCCGGACGGAGCAGGGTCTTCGACGGGATGCAGGCGTAGTACGAGCACTCGCCGCCGACCAGCTCGCGTTCGACCAGCGCCACCCGCAGGCCCCCGTCGGCGAGCGCGCCCGCGGTGTGCTCGCCGGGCGACCCGCCGCCGACGACGATGACGTCGTAGTCGGTCACGAGAGGATCGATTCCATGTGCCGCCCGGCGTCGGCGACGGCCTGCTCGGACGGGTGGCCGTCGGCCCGGGACACGATGTAGGCCGCGTACCAGTCCCACCAGTGGTGCGGCGGTGCGACCGCCTCGTAGGCGCCGTGGTGGTCCTCGGCCTCCTCCAGGAGCCCGGCCAGCGTGCCCACGTCCACGGCGTTCACCGGCCCGGGAGGCGGGTCGTGATCTCCTGCAGGAACCACTCGTTGCCGTCCGGGTCCGCGAACGAGGCGAACGACCCGTAGCTGCGGGGCGCCGGACCGGTGACCCGCCCGGTGGTCCCGGCGTGGTGGAACACGCCCCCCTCGTCGTGGAAGACGTCGCTGATGCCGACGCCGTGTGCGGCGATCTCCGCCCGCGCGGCCGCGATGTCGTCGACCACGAGCTGCAGCCCCTGCACGGACCCGGGCGTCGCCGTCGTCAACCCGGCGCCGAAGATGACCGACGCGGGGGAGCCCGGCGGGGTGACCTGGACGACCCGGAACGCGTCACCGGTGGCGAGATCGGCGTCGAGCCGCCAGCCGAGGCCGGTGTAGAAGTCCTTGGCCTTGTCGACGTCGGACACCGGGATGACGACGACTTCGAGTTTGAAATCCATGGGCTCAGCGTGGACCGGCCGGCCGTACCCCGACCCAGGGAGACTCCCTGGTTCGGCCCCCTAGGGCAGGTCGATCTTGCGGAGTTGGCGGCGGGACGTGATGCCGAGCTTGCCGAACACCTTGCGCAGGTGCCACTCGACCGTGCGGGCGGAGAGGAACAGGTGGGCGCCGATCTCCGGATTGGACAGGCCGTCCTGGGCCAGCCGGGCGATCTGAGCCTCCTGGACGGTCAGCTCGGTGGACGTCTGCGGGTCGCTGCGCTTGCGCACGGCGGCGCCGACGGCCAGCAGCTCCCGCCGGGCCCGCTCGGCGAACGCGGCCATCCCGAACTGGGCGAACATCTCGAACGCGGTCGTGAGCTGCTGCTTGGCGTCGGCCCGGCGGCTCTCCCGGCGGAGCCACTCGCCGTAGACCAGGTGCGCCCGGGCGAGATCCGCGCGGGCCCGCGTCCGCCCGAGGTACGTGAGCGCGGCGGTGAACGACGCTTCGTCGCCGGTGACCAGCGCGCGACAGCGCGCCTCGACGCCCAGCGCGCGGTCGGTGCCGCTGGCCAGGGTCCGCTCGGACAGGCGGGCCAGCGCACGGACCGCGACGTCGGCCGAGCCGTGCCGGGTGGCGGCCTCGACGAGCTCGGGCAGCGCCCAGGCCGGGATCGTGACCTCGTGTGCGTTCTCGGTGCTGCGGACCGCCGCCGCGAGTGCCTCGTCGTACTGGCCCAGGCCGTTGCAGAGCAGCGCGTGCCAGCACTCGGCCAGCGCGATGCCGGTGCCCTCGTCGGTGGCCTCGGCCGCGCTGATCGCCTCGGCGATCAGCCGGCGGGCGAGCGGCTCGTCGCCCCGGGCCGCGGCGACGCAGACCGCGCCGTACGCGGCGGTGGGGATACCGGTCGCCTCGTTGATCGCGTAGTTCTCCTCGGCCAGCGCCCAGGCGGCCGAGAGCTCGCCCCGGTACATCAGCAGCGGCGCGCGGCCGCCCAGCATGAACGGCAGCTCCTGCAGCGCGCCGACCCGCCGGGCCGCCCGCAGATGACGCTCGGAGAGGACGTCCCAGCTCTCGTCGTCCCAGAGCTCGATCGCCAGCATCGTGCCCTCCCACAGCCGGCGCAGATGGCTCTCGGGAGCGTCGTCGTCGCGCAGCACGGCCAGCGCGGCCCGGCAGGCCGGGACGGCGTCGGCGAAATCGCCGGTGAGCGCGATGAACGCGTCGAGCAGGAAGTCGACCGGGGTCTCGGTCGGCGCGCGCGGGACCGCCTCGGCCACCGTGGCCGGGTCGACGTCGCTGAGGCGCGAGCCCAGCCAGGCGGTGACCATCGCGTCGAGATAGGTCTCGCGGGCGAGCGGCGGATCGAGCGGCTCCAGCCGGCGGGCCGCGGCCAGCAGCAGCGGGGTCGCGCCCCGGCCGCGGCTGGTGACGAACGCGAGCTGGGCCCGCAGCAGGTCGGTGCGGGCCTGCTGCCGCTCGTCGAGCGGGCCGGCCGCGGCCGTCGCGAGCAGGGTCCGGGCGCTGTCGACGGCGCCCGCCGCGACGCCCGCGAACGCGGCGTCGACCGCGCGCCGGACGCGGACGCGCCGGTCGGGCGTCAGCTCGGCGGCCCGGGTGCGGAACGCGGCCGCGGCCGCGAGACCACCCCGGGACTGCGCGCGTCCGGCCGACCGCTCGAGCTCGGCGGCGACGTCCTCGTCCGGGCCGGCCGCCGCCTGGGCGCGGTGCCAGGCCCGCCGGTCGGGGTCGGGGTGCGCCTCGGCCAGCGCCCGGTGGGCCCGCCGCCGGTCGGAGACGCTCGCGACGCGGTAGGCCGCCGAGCGGACCAGCGGGTGTGCGAACCGGACGCTGCCGCCGATCTCGAGCAGCCCGGCGTCGACGGCCGGGGTGGCCGCGGCCAGGTCGAGGCCGAGCGCGTCGCTCGCCGCGTGCAGCAGGACGACGTCGCCGAGCGGCTCGACCGCGGCGACGAGCACGAGCAGCTGGGTGTCGGCCGGGAGCGTGGTGATGCGCCGGGTGTAGCTCTGCTCGATCCGCCCGGCCACCGGCTCGATCCGCCCGGTGCCCGGGAAGCCGTAACCACCGGCCTGTTGCCAGGTACGGGGCAGCTCGATGAGCGCCAGGGGGTTGCCGTGGCTCTCGGCGATGATCTGGTCGCGGACGGCCGGATCGAGCCCGCCGGGGACGCTGCGGCGCAGCAGCGTCCGGGCGTCGACGTCGCCGAGGCCGTGGATCGTCGTGTCGGGGAGCCCGGGCAGGACGTCGGTGCGCGTCGCGCACACGATCGCGATCCGCTCGGCCAGCAGCCGGCGGCCGACGAACGCGACGACCTGGGCGCTGGCCCGGTCGAGCCAGTGGGCGTCGTCGACGACGCAGACGACCGGGGTCCGCTCGGCGCCCTCGGCGAGCAGGCTGAGCGTGGCCAGCCCGACCAGGAACGGATCGGGCGCGGGCCCGTCCTCCAGGCCGAACACCGTGGCCAGCGCGGTGCGTTGCGGGGCGGGCAGGTGATCGAGGTGGTGCAGGAGCGGCGCGCAGAGCTGGTGCAGGCCGCTGTAGGCCATCTCGATCTCGGACTGGACGCCGGTGACCGAGATGCGGCAGTACGAATCGGACTTCGCGAGCAGGTGCTCGAGGAGCGCGCTCTTGCCGACCCCGGCGTCGCCGCGCAGGATCAGGACTCGGCTCGTGCCACCGGCCACATCGGCCACGAGCCGATCGAGCTGCTCGCATTCGGCAGCGCGTCCGAGCAGTTGCGTCCCCATGTTCGCGCGAACACTGTCGCACGATCCGGACTCCATTTCCGACGATTTTCACGGTGTGAGATGGGGGTCGGTGCGGGTACCGGAACAGCATGGTGATCGTGCTGATTCTGGTGATCGTGGCGTTCGGCGCCGTGGCGGCCCGGCGATGGCAGATCGCGGCCCGTGGACAGCGTCTCGAAGACCCGCATCCGGCGAACGAGAGCCGGCTGCCGTTGAGCCCCCGCGCGCAGACCGATCGGGCGATGCGCGCGGCCGGCACGTACGTGCAGCCGGAACACACCCTGCGGCCGGGGGACGGCTCTACCCTCTGAGGGTGCGCGTAGGGATCGCTCATCACTTCGGGTGGGCCGTGGCGGTGGTGGCGTCGTCGTCGGAGCAGGTCGTCGACCGGCGGCGGATCGACCTGGTCGAGCCCGGGGTGCCGGTGGCCCCGGTCCACGGCCTGAGCCACTCCTCGGCGGTGCTGTCCGACGACGAGGTGGTGGCGCTGGTCGCGCGCGTGCGCGCGTCGTCCGCGCGGGCCGTGGCCTCGGCTCTGGACGACCTGCCCGGGCCGATCGTGTCGATGTCACTGCGGGCCTGGCCGCCGGACTTCCCGGCCGACGTCGCGACGCAGCGCAAGGTGCCGTACGAGGCGCGGGCCGACTCGGTGATGTACCGGCAGGTGCTGGCCGAGGCTGCGCGGGAGCGCGGCTGGGAGGTGCACCTGTTCGAGGCCCGGGACGTGCAGAGCCGGGCCGTCGCGCTGGCCGGGAACGTGCTCGACGCCCCCCGCGCGGTGTTCGGGGCGCCGTGGGGCAAGGACCACCGAATGGCGTTCGCGGCGACGATCCTCGCAAACCGCTTGGCCACCCCCGGACAATCATCCGGGTGAACACCCTGCTCCTCGGCGTCGTCGGCTCGAACGCCTACGGGCTCGCCCACGCCGACTCGGACGTCGATCGCCTGGGCGTGTTCGCGGCCCCGGCGGTCGCGTTCCACGGCCTGCGGCTCCCGATCGACCGCGCCGCGACGGTCGTCGAGCACGATCCGGACGTGACGATGCACGAGGCCCGCAAGCTCGCGATGCTGTGCCTGTCGTCGAACCCGACCGCGACCGAGCTGCTGTGGTTGCCGTCGTACGAGGTCGGTTCTCCGCTGGGCGAGGAGCTCGTGGGCATCCGGGGTGCGTTCGCCTCGGCCGACGGGGTGAGGAACGCGTACTTCGGCTACGCGACCAGCCAGTTCAAGCGCCTGCTGACGACCGGGCAGTTCCAGTCGAAGATGCGCAGTCGTCGGTCGAAGCACGCCCGGCACCTGCTGCGGCTGCTCGACCAGGGCTACGAGTACTACGCGACCGGGCGGCTGACGCTGCGGCTGGCCGACCCGGAGCGCTACCGGGAGTTCGGCGAGCGCGTCGCCGCGGACCCGTCGGTGGCCCGGGCCGCGCTGGCCGCGGCCGAGGAACGGTTCGCGGCCACCCGCTCGCCGCTGCCCGCGGAGCCGGACACCCCGGTGGTGGAGGCGTGGCTGCTGCGCGTCCGGGAGGCGTACCGGTGAAGCCGTCGACGGTGCTGGTCGACGTCGACGGGACGCTGGCCGCACGGGTCACCGACCGATCGCCCTACGACTGGCACCGCGTGGGCGAGGACGTCCCGGTCGCCGCGGTCGTGACCGCGGTACGGGCGCTGTCGGCGGCCGGCCACGCGATCGTCGTCCTCTCCGGCCGCGACGAGTCGTGCCGCCGGCAGACCGAGTCGTGGCTCACGCACCACCTCGACGTGCCGTACCGCGAGCTGCACATGCGCCGGGCGAAGGACAACCGGCGGGACGACGTGGTGAAGAGGGAGATCTACGAGCGGTACGTCCGGGACCGGTACGAGGTGGCGTTCGTCCTCGACGACCGCAACCAGGTCGTGCGGATGTGGCGCCGCCTCGGCCTGGTCTGTTTCCAGGTAGCCGACGGCAACTTCTGACCCACCTCGGCTACCCGCTCACGTCGTAGGGCGTCACCAGCGTTCCATCCCGGAAGAACTGCGCGACGTTCGCCAGCACCAGATCGGCCATCGCCTGGCGCGTCTCCACGGTCGCACTCCCCACGTGCGGCAGCACCACGACGTTGTCCAGGGCCAGCAGCGCCGTCGGCACGTGCGGCTCGTCCCGGACGACGCCCAGGCCCGCGCCCGCCAGCCGCCCCTCCACCAGGGCCGACACCAGCGCGTCCTCGTCCACCACCGTCCCGCGCGACACGTTGACCAGGTACCCGCCCGGGCCGAGCGCGTCGATCACCTCGGCGGTCACCAGGCCGCGGGTACCGGGGCCGCCCGCGGCGGTCACGACCAGCACGTCCGCCCACGCGGCCAGCTCCGGCACCGACCCGACGTGGGGGTACGGCACGTCCGGGCGCGGCCGCCGGTTGTGGTAGGCCAGCGACACCCCGAACGTCTCGAGCCGGCGCGCGACCGCCAGCCCGATCCGGCCCAGGCCGAGGATGCCGACCTTCGACCCGCTCACCCGCCGGGTCAGCGGGTACGAGCCGCCGGCGGCCCAGTTCCCGGCCCGCACCCAGCGGTCGTTCGCGCTGAACCCGCGCAGCACGTTCAGGAGCAGCGCGACCGCCGTGTCGGCCGTGTCGTCGGTGAGCACGCCGGGGGTGTTCGACAGCAGGAGCCCGCGCCGCCGGACCGCGTCCAGGTCGGTGCCGTCCACGCCGACGCCGAACGTGACGATCGCCCGCAGGGACGGCATCGCGTCGATCAGCGCCGCGGTCATCCCGCCCTTGCCCGACGTCACGGCCAGCACCGCGTCGGGCCCGTCGGAGTAGCGGACCGCACCGTACTCGGCGGCCAGTTTCGCCGACAGGCCCGCCCCCAGCGGCCCCACCTGCACGACCTTCACCGCACCAGCGCCGGCTTCTTCGGATCGAACGTCCATCCCGGTATCAAAGCCTGCATGCCGGCCGCGTCGTCCCGCGCCCCCAGGTCCAGCGACCGGTACAGGTCGTGGGCGGCCTCCAGCCGCGGCCGATCGAGCGTGATCCCGAGCCCGCCGCCGGCCGGCACGTCCACCGCCCCGTCCCGGATCTCCGGCGGTGAGACGGTCAGCCGCTCCCGCCCCTCCTGCCAGATCCAGTGCGTGTCCAGCGGGGTGTACGTCCCCACCGCGGCCGCCCCGACGTGCACGAACATGGCCAGCGATATGTCGAAGTGGTTGTTCGAGTGCGAGCCCCAGACCAGGCTCGCGTCGGCGCACACCTGGGACACCCGCACCGAGCCCTGCATCGTCCAGAAATGCGGGTCGGCGAGCGGGATGTCGACGCTGCCCAGCGCGATCGCGTGTCGCAGCTGACGCCAGTCGGTCGCGATCATGTTCGTCGCGGTCGGCAGACCGGTGGCGCGCCGGAACTCGGCCATGATCTCCCGCCCGGAGTACCCGTCCTCGGCCCCGCACGGGTCCTCGGCGTACGCGAGCACGTCCCCGAGCTCCCGGCCCAGCTCGATCGCCGACGCCAGCGACCAGGCCCCGTTCGGGTCGAGCGTGATCCGGGCGTCGGGGAACCGCTCCTTGAGCGCCCGCACCGCGGCCGCCTCCTCCGTACCCGGCAGCACCCCGCCCTTCAGCTTGAAGTCCCGGAACCCGTACCGCGAGGCCGCGGCCGACGCCTGGGCCACGATCGCCGACGGCGTCAGCGCCTCCTCGTGCCGCACCCGGTACCAGGGCACGTCGGTCACCGGTGCGGACTCACGCGGGCCCACGTAGAACAGATACCCGAGCATCCGGACCGACTCCCGCTGCTGCCCCTCCGGCCCCAGCAGCGCCGCCACCGGCAGCTCCAGGAACTGCCCGAGCAGGTCCAGCAGCGCCGACTCGACCGCGGTCACCACGTGGATCGTCGTCCGCAGGTCGAACGTCTGCGTGCCGCGACCGGCCGCGTCCCGGTCGGCGAACGTCGTCCGGATCCGCGACAGCACCGACCGGTAGTCGGCCACCGACGCGCCGACGACCAGCGGCGCGCACTCCCGCAACGTCGCCGTGATCGACGGGCCACCCGGCACCTCGCCGAGCCCGATCCGGCCGGAGGAGTCCTCCACCACGACGACGTTGCGGGTGAAGTACGGCGCGTGAGCGCCGCTCAGGTTCAGCAGCATGCTGTCCCGCCCGGCCACCGGGAACACCTGGAGGTCCACGACCCGCGGCGGCACGTCAGCCCTTCCGGAGCTCGACGCCGGACAGGGCCTCGAAATACCGGACGAGCCCGCTGTGGTCCTCCCCGCCGTGCCCGGTCGCCTGCAGGCTCGTCACGGCCTCCAGCACGGCGGCGGTCAGCGGGAGCGCGGCCCCGTGCTCGTGCCCGGTGTCGAGCGCGTTGAGCAGGTCCTTCGCATGCAGGTCGAGGCGGAAACCGGGCGTGAAGTTCCGGTCGAGCATCATCGGGGCCTTCGCGTCGAGGACCGCGCTGCCGGCCAGCCCGCCGCGGATCGCCGCGACGACCGCCTCCGGCTCGACCCCGGCCTTCTGCGCGAGGACCAGCGCCTCGCCGACCGCGGCGATGTTCAGCGCGACCACGACCTGGTTGGCCAGCTTCGCGACGTTTCCCGCCCCGAGGTCACCGACCCGGACGACCGACGCCCCCATCACGTCCAGAACCGGTTTGACCTGGTCGAACGTGGCGGCGTCGCCGCCCACCATGAACGAGAGCGTCCCGTCGATCGCCTTCGGCTCCCCGCCGCTGACCGGCGCGTCGAGCATCCGGACGCCGCTCCGGCCCAGCTCCGCGCCCACGCGCCGGGCGACGCCCGGCGCGATCGAACTCATGTCGACGTGGACGAGCCCGGCGTGGGCCCCGTGGACGATGCCGTCCGGGCCCAGGGCGACGTCCTGGACGTGCGGGGAGTTCGGCAGCATGGTCAGGACCAAGTCGACCTGTTCGGCGATCTGTTTCGGGGTCTTCGCGGTGCGGGCCCCGGCGGCGGCGAGCTCCTCGGCGGCCGCCGCGTTGTGCTCGCTGACGACGAGGTCGTGGCCCGCGGCGAGCAGGTTGCGGCTCATGGGTCTGCCCATGATGCCGAGTCCGATGAATCCGATTTGCATATCCGTGCACGCTAGGGCCCGCCTACGGACGGAGCAAGCCATCGGCGAAGAGGCTCCGTAGAGTGGGGCCGTGACGGAGAGATCCCTGATCCTGGGCGCGATGATCTTCTATCCGGGCGGCGAGCACCTGGCGAGCTGGCGGCTCCCCGGTGCCCAGCCCGAGCGCTACCTCGACGTCGGCTACTACCGCGATTTCGCCCGCACCGCCGAGCGCGGCGGCTTCGCGACGCTCTTCATCGCCGACGAGCTCTACGTCTGGGACCGCTACCGCTCCGGCATCGACCACGTCGTGAACATCCGCACCGAGCCGTTCACGCTGCTCGGCGCGCTGTCCCAGGTCACCGAGCAGATCGGGCTGGCCGCGACGGTCTCCACCACGTACAACGAGCCCTACCACGTCGCCCGCAAGCTGGCCTCGCTCGACTTCCTGTCGTCCGGCCGGGCCGGCTGGAACGTCGTCACCAGCGCCAGCGACGAGGAGGCTTGGAACTTCGGCCGGGACGCCAACCTCGACCACACGGTCCGCTACCGCCGGGCCCAGGAGTTCATCGACGTCGTCGAGGGCTTGTGGGACTCCTGGGACGACGACGCGTTCCGGTACGACAAGGAGTCGGGCTACTTCGCCGATGCGTCCAAGCTCCACCGGCTCGACCACCGGGGCGAGTTCTTCACGGTCCGTGGCCCGCTGAACATCGCCCGCCCGCCGCAGGGCCGCCCGGTGCTGTTTCAGGCCGGGGCGTCGGAGGCCGGCCGGGCGCTGGCCGGGGCCACCGCCGAGGCGGTCTTCACGCTCGACCCGGGCGGCCACAAGGCCGCCCAGGCCCTCTACGACGACTACAAGGCCCGGGCCAGGGCCAACGGCCGCGACCCCGACCACCTCAAGGTGCTGCCCGCGCTCTCCCCGATCATCGGCGAGACGACGAAGCAGGCCGAGGAGTACCTCGACCTGGTCGAGGAGCTCACCCCCGACCGGCTGAGCCTCGACTGGCTCTCGCACTACCTGCAGTTCGACGTCAGCAGCCACCCGATGGACGAGGTGTTCCAGCCCGACCTGTCGGCGCCGACCAACCAGGTCCAGTCGGTGCACGCGCAGATCAAGCGGCTGGTCGGGGTGGGGCGGTTCACGCTGCGTCAGATCAACCGGGCGATGCTGCGCAGCCGGTTCCTGGTCGGCACGCCGGACACGATCGCCGACTTCATCGAGAAGCGCTTCACCGGCGGGGCGGCCGACGGCTTCATGCTGGCGTTCTCGTCGATCCCGGTCGGCGTCGAGCAGTTCGTCGAGCTGGTCGTGCCCGAGCTGAAGAAGCGTGGGGTGTACACGGGGGAGTACCGGGGCACCACCCACCGTGAGAATCTCGGGTTGCCGGTGCCCCGCAGCCGGTATGGCTGACGCCTTGTAGTCTCATGTAGACAAAAGCGTTCCCGGAGGACTCTTGGTGGCGTTCCGCCTGCTCGGCGACCTCGAGGTCCAGGCGGCCGACGGTCGCCCGGTCGCCGCGGGGCGCCGGAAACAGCGCGTGTTGCTCGTGATGCTGCTGCTCCGGGCCGGTTCGGTGATCCGGGCCGACGAGATCATCGACGCGCTCTGGGACGGCTATCCGCCCTCCTCGGCCCGGGCGAACCTGCACTCCTACGTGTTCGGGGTCCGGCACGTCCTCGACCAGGTGGCGCCGGGCGGATCGTCCCGGCTGGTCACGTCGTCGGCCGGCTACCGGCTGGACGTCGACGGCGCGCAGTGTGACGTCGACGTGTTCGACGCGCTCGCGGCCGACGGCCGGCGGGCGCTCGACCGCGGACGCCACCGCGAGGCGCTCGACCACCTGACGCGGGCCCTCGGCCTGTGGCGGGGACCGTTCCTGCCCGACCTGGCCGACCTGGGCTGGCTCGTGCCGCATGCGGCCCGGCTGGCCGAGAGCCGGCTGACCGCGGTGGAAGACCGGGCCGAGGCCTGCCTCGCGCTCGGCGAGCACGCCGGCCTGGTGGCCGAGCTGGCCGCCGCGGCCGCCGAGAACCGCCTGCGCGAGCGGTTATGGGTCGCGTACATCCGCGCGCTGCAGGCGACCGGCCAGCGGACCGAGGCGCTGGCCGCCTACGAGACGATCCGGGCCGCGCTCGCCGACGAGCTCGGCGTCGACCCCGGCCGGGCGCTGCAGGGGCTGTACGCGCAGCTGCTCGACGAGCCCGCGCCGCCCGAGCACCGGCCCCCGGCGCTGCTCCCGCCCGCGGTCGCCGACTTCACCGGGCGCACCGAGGAGGTGCGCCGGCTGCGCAAGGCGCTGTCCCCGCACACGCCGCCGGCCGGGCTGACCGTGCTGGGCATCACCGGCATGGCCGGCGTCGGCAAGACCACGCTCGCGGTGCACGTCGCGCACTCGGCCGCGCCGGCCTACCCGGACGGGCGGCTGTTCGCGAACCTGGCCGGGGCCGGTCCGAACCCGGTGCCGGCCGCCGACGTGCTGGCCCGCTTCCTCCGCGCGCTGGGCGTCCCGAGCCCGGCCGTGCCGCCCGACCCGGACGAGCGGGCCGAGCTCTACCGCACGCTGCTCGACGGCCGCCGGGTGCTGGTCGTGCTCGACAACGCGGCATCGGAGGCGCAGGTCCGGCCGCTGCTGCCGGGCACCGCCGGCTGCACGGTGCTGCTCACCAGCCGGGTCCGGCTGTCCGGGCTGGAGGGCGCCCGCTGGTCCGAGCTGGACGTCCTCGGCGAGGAGGACGGCGTCCACATGCTGGCGCGGATCGTGAACGACGCCCGCGTCGACGACGACGGCACCGCCAACACCGAGGCTGCCGACGTCGTGCACCTGTGCGGCGGCCTGCCGCTGGCCGTCCGGATCGCGGGCGCGCGGCTGACCTCCCGGCCCAGCTGGACGCTGGCCCGGCTGGTCGCGCTGCTGCGCGACGAGAAGCGTCGCCTGGACCGGTTGGACATCGGCGACCTGCAGGTCCGCGCGTCGCTCGCGCTCAGCGAGGACGCGCTGCGTCCGTCCGCGCGGAGGCTCTTCCGGGCGCTGGCCACCGTCGACGGGCCGGACCTCCCGGGGTGGCTCGCCACCGTCCTGTCGGACGAGTCGCCCGAGCGCGCCTCCCGCGATCTCGACGACCTCGTGGACGCCCACGTGCTGACCGCCGTCGGGACGGACGCGGCCGGGCCGGCGCGGTACCGGTTCCACGATCTGGTCCGGCTCTACGCACGGGACGCCGGCACCGCCGACTCGGCCGACACGGTGCTGCGGACCGCGGCCGGAGGCTGGCTGGCGGTCGCCGAGCAGTTGGAACCGGGGCTGCCAGGGCCGTGCTACGCGCCGCTTCCGGGGCCCGCCTACCGGCCGGACGTGTCGGCGGTGCTGGACGACCTGGCCGGTATCGAGCCGCTCGACTGGTTCGACGCCGAGCAGGCCGGCGCCCGCGCGGTGATCCGGCAGGCCTGCGCGGCCGGGCTGCACGAGGTCGCGTTCGACCTGGCCCAGCGGCTGGAGAAGTACTTCGACGTCCGCGGCATGTACGCGGAGTGGGCGGCGACGAACCGGCTGGTGCTGGCCGCGTGCCGGCGGGCGGGCAACCGGCGCGGGGAGGCCGTGATGTTGCGCGGGCTCGTCGACGTCGAGACGTGGATCGCGGAGGACCAGAGCCGCGAGGCGATGGCCGGCTCGCTGGCCGACGCGTTGGCGCTGCAGGAGAAGTTCGTCGCGCTGGGCGAGCTCGGCGGCGCGGCCGACGCGGCCGGGATGTACTCGTGGGGCCTGACCGCGGCCGGACGGCGGGACGAGGGGATCGCCGCCGCCGAACAGGCGCTGGCCTGGGCGACCGAGGTGGGTCACCTGGGCGGACAGGCCCGGGCGCACGTTGCGCTGGCGCTCGCGTACCGGGAGTCGGTCCAGCTGGCCGAGGCCGTCGACCATCTGCAGCGCGCGCTCGAGCGGGCCCGGGAGCTGGGGAACCCGCGCTGGATCGCCACCGTGCTGCAGTTCCTGGGCATCGGGTACAGCGAGTACGGCCTGCTCGACGAGGGCGAGGCGTTCCTGACCGAGTCGCTGGCGATCTCCGAGCGGCACCAGGACTCGTACACGTCGGCGCTGACCCGGATCGGCCTGGCCCGGCTGCACCTGCGCCGGGGCGACGCCGAGGCGCGCCCGTCGGCCGAGGCCGCGCTGGCGCTGGCCCGCGAGCACCGGATGACCCACCACATGGCCGACGCGCTGGGGATCCTCGGCGAGATCGCGCTGAACGAGGGGCGCCCGGCCGAGGCGGCCGAGTACCTGCGCGAGTCGGTCGCGCTGTGGCGGACGCGGGGCTGGCCGCGCTTCCAGGCCGCCGCGCTGGTGCTCCTCGGCCGGGCCCTGAACGATCCGGCGCTGAATGAACCGGCGGCCGCCGCCGAGGCCTGGCGGGAAGCGCATGCGTTGTTCGTCACGGCCGGGGACGCCGAGGGTGCCGCCACCGCGGCGCAGTTGCTGGAATCATCGGAAGCCTGACTCGAGACGGGGGGCGGGTGCGGGCCGCCACCCGCACCCGCCCCCCGTTTCGAGTCCCCCCTCCGGGCCCCGGGCGCACCCGGGTGGCCCAGCGTCACACCCGCCTCTATACGCGACCTACACATCTCCGGTACGGTGTGCGGCCCCAAGCAATTGCTTGGTCATTTACTGACCCCGAGGAGGGGCAATGGGAGCCGCACATCCCGTTCGCCGGCGGACCGTCCTCAAAGGTGCCGCGGCGGCCATCGCCGCCGGTCTGGTGGCCGGAGAATCCTTCGCACTACCCGCCGGGGCGGCCACGATCGCCGCGCCGCCGGACTTCCCGTCCGGAATCGAGCTGTACCAGGAGGGATACAAGAACTGGTCGGGTGAGATCGACCTGGCCGACGTCTGGACCTGCGCGCCGGCCTCGGCCGACGCGGTGGTCGCGGTGGCCAACTGGGCCCGGGCCCACGGGTACCGGGTGCGCCCGAAGGGCATGGGCCACGGCTGGTCGCCGACGTTGCTGCCGGCCGGCGCTGACGTGTCGGCGGTGGTGCTGGTGGACCTGACCAAGCACCTGGCCGGGATCTCGGTCGGCAGCGGGAGCGTGACCGTCCAGGCCGGGGCCACGGTCGACCAGCTGACGGTCGCGCTCGAGAACGCCGGGTACGGGCTGGCCGCGCTGACCGCACCGGGGAACCTGACGATCGGCGGCGTGCTGGCGATCGGGGCACACGGCTCGGCCGTGCCGGCGACCGGCGA
The DNA here is from genome assembly GCF_006912135.1 of Cryptosporangium phraense. Taxonomy (NCBI): domain Bacteria; kingdom Bacillati; phylum Actinomycetota; class Actinomycetes; order Cryptosporangiales; family Cryptosporangiaceae; genus Cryptosporangium; species Cryptosporangium phraense. Next base: position 51,307 of record NZ_VIRS01000021.1, read on the forward strand.
GACCCGGGTCCCGGGGACGAGCTACGGGACGCTGAGCAACGCGGTGCTGTCGCTGACGGTCGTGGCCTGGAACGGCTCGGCCTACGTGTTGAGGACGCTGACCCGGACCCAGCCGGAGATCTCGGCGTTCCTGGTGCACCTGGGGCGGGCGTTCGTGGTCAGCGCGACGCTGCAGGTCGGGGCGAACAAGCGGCTGCGCTGCCAGAGCTTCTACGACATCCCGACCGCGACGCTGTTCGCCGCGCCGGGGACGTCGGGGCGGACGCTGTCCTCGTACGTGAACTCCAGCGGGCGGGTGGAGGCGATCTGGTTCCCGTTCACGGATCGGCCGTGGCTCAAGGTGTGGACTCTCGCGCCGTCGAAGCCGCTGCTGTCGAAGTCGGTGTCGGCGCCGTACTCGTACACGTTCGCGAACTTCCTCTCGCCGGAGGCCAGTGACTTCCTGTCGTCGGTGGTGCGGGGGGACACCAGCGGAACCGTCGCGTTCGAGAACTTCCAGATCTCGGTCGTCGGGTCGGGGCTGATCGTCACCGGGACGTGGGACATCTGGGGCTGGTCGAAGAACCTGCTGCTGTACGTGCAGCCGACGACGCTGCGGATCGTCGAGGCCGGGTACGCGGTGCTGTGTGCGCGTTCGAACGTGCAGCGGGTCGTGCACGAGTTCTACGTCGAGTACCAGGAGCGGATCACCGCGTACCAGGCCCAGAACAAGTTCCCGATGAACGGCCCGGTGGAGATCCGGGTGACCGGCGTGGACAAGCCGTCGGAGGTGACCGGCGGCGGGGTCAGCCCGCAGCTCTCGGCGGCCCGGCCGCGCCCGGACCACCCGGAGTGGGACACGGTCGTGTGGCTCGACATGGGGACGATCCCGGGGACGCCGGACTGCGACGCGTTCTACGCCGAGATGGAGGCCTGGATCGTCGGCAATTACTCGGGGAACTACGCGACCGTGCGGCCGGAGTGGTCGAAGGCCTGGGCGGTCACTCCGTCCGGAGCCTGGACGGACACGGCCGCGCTGACCGGGCGGATTCCGCAGAGTCTGCGGGCCGGGCAGGCGGCGGGCGACAACTGGGACACCGCGAGGGCGACGCTGAACGCCGCCGACCCCCACCGCGTCTTCAGCAACACGTTCCTGGACGTGCTGCTGCCGTGACCGGGTCACCGATCGCCAGCCGGCCCGGGAGTTCGACGGAGCCGTAGACACCGAACGTGTTCCCCCGCCGGGTGGCGATCGCGCGGAGGGTCTGCGGGGTGCGGCGGCCGGTGGACGGGTCGACGTTCACGACCACGCAGCGCCGGTCGCGGCGGTCGGCCCGGACCCGGACCTCGCCCAGCGTGACCGAACCCCCGACCCAGGCCTCCTCCGGCTCGTCGGTCTCGATGACGACGTTCGGGCGGAACCGTAGCGGGTCGGGCGTTTCGCCCACCAGGGCGGCCAGGTCGCGGAGAGCGCGAGTGGTGAGGAGCGAGATCGGGGCACTGTCGAACGTGCCCCGGTCGAGCTTCATCGGGATTCCGCCGAGCTCCCGGGCCAGCTCGGGATCGAGGACGTCGTACGACGTCCCGGAGGGCGTGCGCACGACCACCCCCGGATCGGCCAGCCGCGGCACGTACCGGGCCAGATCGTTGCGCTCGCGCAGCGTCAGCCACGGGAACCCCGACATGTTCCCCGGCCGGACGAACCCCCAGCGCCGGTCACCGGCCAGCCCGTGCCACGAGACCTCGATGGCGTCCACCGGCTCGGCGGCCATCGACTTCACCGGGTACCGGTAGAGAGCGGCCACCCGTCCGACCGTGATCATCGTGCCTCCCGCAGGAGGCGCCCTTCGGTCGAGGAAGGCGCCGGATCGAGCGTGGCAGACGTTCCGAGCCTGCTGCAGCGCCTCTCGACCGGCCCACCGACGTTATCACCGAGCTAGCGTGCAGACGTGCGCGTAAGGGCCCGGCAGGGCGGTCGTCGGGTGGACCTCGTCCTCGGCCTGCTCCTCGTCGCCGGGGTGATCACCGGCCTGTCGGCCAACACGATCGGGGTGAACTGGCCGCTCGACCTGATCCAGCTGCACGCCGCCGGGGCGCTGGCGATCCTGCTCCTCGCGCCCTGGAAGTCCGTCGTGATCCGGCGCGGGCTGCGTAACCCGCGCCAGAAGCGGCCGACCAAGGCGCTGTCGATCGCGCTGCTGGTCCTCGTCCTGGTCACGATCGGCAGCGGGCTGCTGCACTCCACCGGCCGGGTCGAGGACGTCGGCCCGCTGACGCTGATGCAGATCCACGTCGGTTCGGCCATCGGCGCAGTCGCCGCGGTGGTGGCCCACTTCGCCGGGCATTGGGTGCGCCCCCGCCGGTCCGACGCCGACCGCCGGGCGTTCCTCCGGCTGGCCGTCCTCGGTGCCGGGGCGGCGGTGGCCACGGCCGCCTGGGACACGTTCGCGGCCACCGGCCGGCGCTTCACCGGCTCGGTCCCCAAGCCGGAACTCGAGGTCACGTCCTGGATCAACGACGGCATCCAGCGGGTCGATCCCGGGGCCTGGCGCCTGAGGATCGGCGAGAGAACACTCGACCTGGCCGAGCTCGACGCGCTCCCGCACGAGCACTTCACTGCGATCCTCGACTGCACCAGCGGTTGGTACAGCCGCCAGGACTGGGACGGCGTCCGCCTCAGCACCCTGTTCGAGGGCCTCGACCCGCAGCGCAGCGTCGAGGTGCGCTCGGTCACCGGCTACGCCCGCTGGTTCGGCTCCGACACGCTCGACGACGTCTGGCTGGTCACCGCGGTCGGCGGCCGCCCGCTCACCCCCGGCCACGGCTTCCCGGCCCGGATCGTGGCCCCGGGCCGGCGCGGGTTCTGGTGGGTCAAGTGGGTCACGTCGATCCAGCCGTCGAACCGGCCACCGTGGGCCCAGTCGGTGTTCCCGCTGAGCTGACGAACCGGGCGACCGCCGCGTGGAACTCGGCCTCCAGCCGGTCGACCACGTCGGCCGTCGGCGCGACCTCGGTGATCGCGCCCAGCCCCTGGCCGGCCGCCCACAGGTCCTTCCAGCGGGACGCCGGGGCCGCGCTGTCGTAGGCGCGCGCCACCGACGCGGCCGGGTCGATGCCGTGCCGCTCCAGGCTCGGACGCAGCCAGGACGCCGGCGTGCCGGTGACGGCCGCGCTGATCACCAGGTCGTCGGGGCCGTGGTCCACGACCATCTGCTTGTACTCCGGCACCGCCCGGCTCTCCGCGGTGGCCAGGAACCGTGTGCCGACCGACACCAGGTCGGCCCCGGTCGCCAGCCCCCCGGCGATGCCGAACCCGTCCGCGACCCCGCCGCCGACCACGAGGAACCCGTCGAAGAACGACCGCACCGCGGGCACGAACGCCAGCGGCGACAAATGCCCGGTGTGCCCACCGGACCCGGCCGACACCAGCCCCAGCCCGTCGACCCCGGCGGCCGCGGCCTTCCGGGCCAGCCGGAGGTCGATCACGTCCGCGATCACCAGCCCGCCGTACCCGTGCACGATCTCGACGGCGGGCGCCGGCGAGCCGAGCGCGGTGATCACGATCGGCGGCCGGTGCTCGGCGACCAGCCGCAGGTCGTCGGCGAGCCGGGAGTTCGTCCGGTGCGTGACCAGGTTGAGCGCCCAGGGCGCGTCGCCCACCCCGGCCCGGATCGTCGTGAGCCACTCGTCCAGCTCGGCCGCCGTCCGGCAGTTCGGCGCCGGGAACGACCCGAGCACCCCGGCCCGCGACGCGGCGATCACCAGCTCCGGCCCCGACACCAGGAACATCGGGGCGCAAAGGACGGGTAGCCGCAGGCGGCTGAGAACCTCAGGAAGCATCGAACCTCTTCCGCAGCTCGTCCTTCTGCACCTTCAGGCTGGCCGTCCGCGGCAGCGACTCGACGACGTGGATCGCGGTCGGCTTCTTGTACGACGCCAACCGGCTCCGGACCAGCGTCTCCAGCGCGGACGGGTCGACGACGGCGCCCGGCCGCGGGACGACCGCGGCGGTCACGGTCTCGCCCCAGCGCGGGTGCGACACCCCGAACACCGCCACTTCCGCGACCCCGTCGCCGAGCGCCAGCACCTGCTCCACCTCCGCCGGGTACACGTTCATGCCCCCGGTGACGATCATGTCCTTCAGGCGTCCGCGCACGTAGAGGTACCCGGCGTCGTCGAGCGCCCCCAGGTCCCCGGTGCGCAGCGCCCCGTCGGGCAACGCCTCCGCCGTCGCGCCCGGATCGCCGAGGTACCCCTCGAACAACGTCTCACTGCGGACGACGATCTCGCCGGTCTCTCCGCTGGGGACGCTCGCCCCGTCGCGCCCGACGACGGTCACCGAGGCGATCGGGACGGGACGCCCGGCCGACGCGTACGGGTCGTCGGCGCCGCTGCCGGGGCGCCAGTCGTCCGGCACGGTGGCGGTGACCGGGGCGCCGGTCTCGGTCATCCCGTACGTCTCGACGTACCGCGGGCCGATCGCGTCGACCAGGTCGGCGACCGTGTCCCGGTCGGCCAGCGATCCCGAGTGGAGCACGCCGTCCAGCTGCTCGAGGACGGCCGGGCGGCGGCGCACCTCGGCCGCGAACGCGCGCATCAGCGGCGTCGGGGCGTAGGTGAAGTTCGTGCGCTCGCGGATCATCGCGTCGACCCAGCGCTCGGGGTCGAGCCCGGCCAGGAACGAGATCTCCCCGCCGACGTAGAGGTGGGGGAGCACGACGCCCCAGACGCCGGCCACGAACGCCAGCGTCCCGGTGAACCCGCACCGGCTGCCCCAGCGCAGCCCGTCGTGGGCCGGCATGTGCCGCACGATCCGGGCCAGGTTCCGGTGGGTGTGCACCACGCCCTTGGGCGTGCCGGTCGTCCCGGACGTGAACCCGACGATCCCCGGCCGGTCGGGCTCGGCGAGCGCGTCCGGCACCATGGTCGACCCGCTCGCGGCGAGGTCCTCGGAGGAGGGCAGGCCGAGCGCGATCAGCGGGGTGCCCGAGCCCCGGAGCAGGTCGGCGACCCGCTCCAGGTGCCCGGCGGTCGCGCAGACCACCGACGCGTCGGCGCGGTCGAGGATCCCGGCGATCTCCGGACCGGCCAGCCGGTCGTTGACGTGGACCGCGGTCGCGCCGGTGAGCCCGACCCCCAGGTACGCCTCGACCGCGTCGGCCCGGTCCTCGACGACCAGCGCCACCCGCGACCCGGGCCCGACCCCCCGGGCCGTCAGCGCGTGCGCGAACCGCACCGCCCGGTCCCGCGACTCGCCGTGGGTGCGCACGACGCCGTGCCCCCGGAACGCGACGTCGGACCGCCGCCGCTCCATCGAGGCCACGACGAGGTGCGCCCACGACGAGTCACTCGGCGAAGTCACTGCCCAGGCCCATTCCCCGCAGCAGCGTCGCCCGGTCGTAGTACTCGAGCCACTCGGTGACCAGCCCGTCGGCGATCCGCAGGATGCCCACGACCGGCACCTCACCCAGGTGCCCGTTGAACGTGAACCGGTCGACCCGCTCCACGAACACCCGCCCGTCGATGATCCCGAGGGCCTTGATGTCGAGGTGGATCCAGGTCGCTCCCGACGCCAGCTGCCGGAGCCGCCCGGCGATGGCCTCCTTCCCGACCAGAGGCTCCTGCATGACGCTGTGCAGCACGGCGTCGTCGGCGAACAGGTCGATCGCGGTGTCCCAGTCGAGGTCGTCCCAGGCCCGGAACATCCGCCGCGCCACGTCCACGTCGGTCATGCCGATGCTCCCGTCCGCCGAAGTTCGCGCTTGAGGACCTTGCCGACCGGGTTGCGCGGCAGCGCCTCCTGGATCTCGAGGCGTTCCGGCAGCTTGTACGAGGCGATCTTCTGATCGCGCAGGTACGCGACCAGCTCGTCGAGGGTCAGCGACGCCCCCGGCGCGAGCACGACGATCGCGGCCACCTTCTCGCCGAGCACCTCGTCCGGGTCGCCGACCACCGCGACGTCGGCGACCGCCGGGTGCGCCCCGATCAGTCCCTCGAGCTCGGCCGGGGCGATGTTCATCCCGCCCCGGATGACCAGGTCCTTGGCCCGGTCGAGGAACCGCAGGAACTGGTTCTCGGCGCCGGCGATCTCGAAGATGTCCCCGGTCTTCAGCATCCCGTCCTCGTCGAACGGCGCGCCGCCGTTCAGGTATCCCGCGAAGACGGTCGGCCCGCCCAGATGGAGCTCACCCGGCTTGCCCGGGTCGGTGATGACCTCGCCGGTCTCGACGTCGACGAGCTTGATCGACACCCACTCCGAGATCCGCGACGACCAGGTGACGCCGGGGGCGCCGTAGCGCGGGAAGAACTGGGCGCGGTCGGCCGGGTCGGGGAAGTCCTCCGGGCTGGAGAGCAGCCCGATGCCCTCGTTCGACCCGAAGAAGTTGATGACGCTGATCCCGAACCGTTCCTGCCAGCCGCGGACCATGTCCGGCTGGAGCGGCACCGACCCCGATCCTATTCGGGTGAGCGTGGAGAGGTCCGCCTGTGCCCGCAGACGGGAATCCGAGAGCAGCAGCCAGAGCATGGCGGGCGGCGCCACCGTGTAGGTGACCCGCTCCTCCGCGATCTGGCGCAGGAACACCCCGAGGTCGAACGGGTGGTGCTGCACCAGCAGGCAGCCGGTTCGGATCCAGGGCAGGAACATGCCGTTGATGCCGGCCATGTTCACCATCGGGAACGGGTTGAGCAGCACGTCGTCGGCGACCATCCGGGGCGCGTCGACGGTCGCCCAGCAGATCGCCAGCCAGTCCAGATGGCACCGGGGCACCCCCTTGGGCACGCTCTCCGTCCCCGAGGTCCAGCAGATCGTCAACGCGTCGTTGGCGTCGTTCGGGTCCGCCGCCCGATGCGCCTCGACCCGCTCCCGGTCGTCCGCCGACGCGGGAGTCGGACTCCACCCCGCACCCTCGGCGGGTAAGCCGAACGTCACGACCGCCTCCAGCGAGGGGAGCCGGTCGCGGACCGACTCCACCTCGGCCGCGGGCGACCGGCCGCCGAACGCGGCCGCGGTCACGAACGCGCGGAAGGACGCCTGCCGCGCCATCTCGACGACCTCGCGCTCCCGGTACTGCATCGGCAGCGGCGACACGACGACGCCGAGCGTCCACGCGGCCAGGTACACCTCGGCGAGCTCGATCGTGTTCGGCAGCTGCACCCCGAGCACGTCACCCCGGCGCAGCCCGAGGTCGAGCAGCCGGGCCGCCAGCCAGGTCACCTCGGCCTCGAGCTCCGCCCAGGTCAGGCGACGCGGCTCCCCACCCAGCAACGCCACCCGGTTGGCCGGGTCGGCGATCGCCGGGTGGTCGGCCCGCGCCCCGACCGTGTCGCGGAAGATCTGATCGACGGTTTCCGAGCTCCACCAGCCCCGCGCGACGTAATCCGCGACCTTGGACGCTGGGTGGAGACCACGACTGACTGCCACGGCTAGCTCTCCTTCGAGCGAGGATCAGGCGGCGTTCAGAACGTCACCGGACGCGAGGAACCGCTTCTGGTCGGCGTGCCACGTGAACGGCTGGAACGCCTGGATACCCAGCGACTTCTCCTGCGTCATAGTGAACTTGATCCCGTCGATGAACATCGGCGGCTGGTAATCCTGGGTCCGCGCGGCCTCCATGATCGAGAGCCGGGACAGGCCGTCCTTCGCCTTGGCCGCGGACTTGAAGACGTCGATCATCAGGTCGGCGATCGCCCAGCCGTTGAGCGTGTAGGTGTTCGTCGGCGAGTCGGCCCCGTTCGCGGCGACCTTCTGCAGGTAGTCCTTCACCGCCGGGTCGTCGGCGAAGGCCGCGTCGGCCGGGTCCTTGAGCCAGCGCATGATCTGCTGCCCGTCGGCCGCGGCCCCGGCCGGCGCGTAGAGCGTCGCGCCGTCGGCGCAGTTCGACGGCTGGATCACGGTCTCCGGCTTCCAGCCGACCCGGCCGATGGCCTGGGTCAGCGCCAGGCAGTCGGTGGTGACCCCGGCGTCGACCAGGATCGGCGCTCCGGACGCCTTCAGCGCGGACGCGGCGGTGTTCGGGTCGGTCAGCGGAGCTTCCTTGGCGATCGTGAAGTTCGTGCCCTCGATCGCGTTCTTGAATCCGTTCGCGTAACCCTGACCCGACTCGGTCTGGTTCGCGGCCAGCGCGACCTTCGCCCCCTGCGGGTACTTCTTCTTCAGCCCCTCGACGACGGCCTTCATCTCGACGTCGGCCGACGGCAGGTACTCGGTGGTCCACGGGAACTTCGTCGCGTCGCGGTAGGCCGGCACGCTGGCCTGGCCGAACAGCAGCGGGACGCAGGCGTCGTTCTGGGCGTCGGACATCGCGTCGAGCTGACCGGAGCCGAACGTGTCGAGCACGTCGACCTTCTCCTTCTCGATCAGCTCGCCGACGTTGGTGCGGGCCCGCTCCGGGTTGAACGCGTCGTCCTTCACGACGACCGCGAGCTTGACGCCGCCGACGCCGCCGGCCGCGTTCTCGACCGCGAACCGGGCTTCCATGCCCTCGATGACGTTGCCGACCGCGTCGGCCAGCGGCCCGGACGTGGCGGCCGACCAGCCGACCTTGAGCGTGCCGGTGATCTTCCTGGTGGCCGCGTCCGGATCGGCGCAGTTCTCGACGTCGATGGAGCCTTTCTGGGCCGACGCGGCGTCGGCCGGATCGTCGCCGGCGGAACTGTTGCTGCCGCAGGCAGCGAGCGTGCCTGCGGTCACCGCCGCGAGCACGAACGAGGTGAGGAGTCTGCGCGTCATTGCGTTCCTTCCGGGGTGGGGGTGCAGCACGCGGGCCGCGCCGGGCGGGGCCCGGGCGGGGAGAGGGGAGAGACGGGTCAGCGTGGGGGCGCCGGATGGTCCTTCGGCACGACGGTCACGACCCGCCGGATCAGGAGCCCGAGCCGGCCGGCGATGCCCTCGGGCATGAGGAAGCACAGCGCGATCAGCACCGCGCCGAACAGGACCCCGGACAGCGGGCCGGTCGTGAACGACGCCGTGTAGTAGGGCAGGAAGACGACGGCGAGCGCGCCGATGAGCGGCCCGAGCTGGGTCGCGACGCCGCCCAGCACCAGGCCGGTGACCAGCTCGATCGCCTTCAGCAGCGTGAACGAGCCGTCCGGCGACAGCGCGCCGATGTACATCGTGAACAGCGCGCCGGCCAGACCGGTGATCGCGCCCGAGATGCCGAACACCAGGATCTTCGTCCGGGCGATCCCGACGCCGTTCGCGGCCGCGGCGATCTCGTGGTCGCGGACCGTGCGCATCATCAGCCCGAACCGGCTCCGGATCAGCGATCGGCTGAGGATCATGACCAGGACCAGCACGAACGCCGAGAGCCAGAACATCCAGATGCCACGCTGGGCCCGGACCAGCCCGGTCCACTCCGGAGGAGCCAGGTACCGGGACCGGACGACCATGCCGGCCGCGCCGCCGGTCAGCGACTCCAGCTTCCGGACGATCTCCGGGAACGCGACCGCGACGGCCAGCGTGACCAGGGCCAGGTACAACCCGTGAATGCGCAGCGACGGCAGCCCGACGAGCAGCCCGAGGACGAACGTCAGCGCCATCGCGATCGGGATCGTGGCCAGCGGCGCGAACTCCAGCTTCACGATCAGCACGCCGGTCGTGTACGCGCCCAGCCCGAAGAACGCCGAGTGCCCGATCGAGAGCAGCCCGGTGTAGCCGGTCACCAGGTTCAGCCCGATGATCGCGATCGCCATGATGAAGACGGTCGTGAACTGGCCCACCCGGAACGGCGCGAGCTGCGAGGCCCAGAGGACGCCCAGCGCGGCGACCGCGATGCACGCGGCCCGGATCGCGTGATGAACCGGCGAGTTCTCGACGATGACGTACTTCGTTCGCGGGGCGGCGGCCTGGGGCCGCGCCGCCGGGGCCAGGACAGTCATACGCGCACCGTCCGCTTCGAGCCGAACAGGCCGTTCGGGCGGATGAACAGGATCGCGACGATGATCAGCAGCGCCGAGGTCTGCTGCAGCTCACCGCCGATGAACGAGACGTAGCCGGAGAGCAGGGCCTCGAGGACGCCGATCGTCAGGCCACCGACGACCGCGCCGGGCAGGCTGTCGAGGCCGCCGAACAGGGCCGCGGCCGAGGCGGCGATGAAGATGTGGAACATCGTCGTCAGGCCCAGTTGCTCAGGCGCCAGCGGCGTGACCAGGACGCCGGCCAGCGCGCCGATCGCCCCGGACAGCCCCCAGCCGACCATCAGGATCCGGCCGGTGCGCACCCCGGCCAGCGCGGCCGACTCGGGGTTGGCCGCGACCGCACGCATGTGCAGGCCGATCCGCGTCCGCCGGAACAGCAGCGTCATCAGCCCGAGCAGGACGATCAGCGCCGCCCAGACGCCCAGCGCGTCGCCGTACAGGCGGGCCCCGAACACGCTGACGTAGTCGTCGAGCCCGTTCGGGAACGGCGACGGCATGATCTTGGTCTCCGAGCCCCACAACAGACCGGCCAGCGAATTCAGCCCGGTGAACAGGCCGAGCGCGACGATCAGCACGGCCATGTCGTTCTTGCGCTGGACCGGCCGGATCAGCAGCCGCTCGATCGCCGCGCCGAGCACGAACCCGACGATCAGCGCGGCGACGATCGCCACCCACACCGGCGCGTCCAGCGTGGTGAGCCACCAGGCGACGAACGTCGTGAACAGCGCGAGCTCGCCCTGGGCGAAGTTGAGCGTCCCGGTGGCCCGGTAGACGACGACCAGCGCCAGCGCCAGCAGCGCGTACACGGACCCGTTGGTCAGGCCGGCCAAGAGGCGTTCGACGAAGAGCTCCATGGAGGCCTCCTAGTAACCGAGGTAGGCGCCGCGGACGGTGTCGTCCTCGCGGAACCGCTCGACCGGGCCCTCGGCGGCGATCGTGCCGACCTCGAGCAGATAGACCGTGTCGGCGATGTCCATCGCCAGCTCGGCGTTCTGCTCGACGATCAGCAGCGCGGTGCCGTCGGTGCGGTTGATGTCGGCGAGCGTCGCGAACAGCTCCTGGACGACGATCGGAGCCAGGCCGAGGCTGGGCTCGTCGCAGAGCAGCAGGCGCGGGCGGCTCATCAGCGCGCGGGCGACCGCGAGCATCTGCTGCTCACCGCCGGAGAGCGTGCCGGCCCGCTGGTTGGCCCGGCGTCCCAGGGCCGGGAACGTGGTGATCCACCGTTCGATGTCCTCGTCGACCGAGTCCTTGCGGACCGCGGCCCCGACCCGGAGGTTGTCGAGGACCGAGATGTCGAGCGTGCCGCGGCCCTGGGGGACCAGGCTGACGCCCTGGCGGACGATCTCGTCGGGACGGCGGCCGAGCGGGGCGCCGTCGATCGTCACGTCGCCGCGGTGGGAGATCAGGCCGGCCAGCGCGCGCATCGTCGTGGTCTTGCCGGCCCCGTTGGCGCCGAGCACGACGACGACCTGACCGGCGTCGACCTGCATGTCGAGCCCGTGCAGCACGTCCCGTCCGCCGTAGCCGGCCCGGAGACCGGTCACCTCGAGCAGGCTCATCGGGCCTCCCGCGCACCGGTTTTCGGACGGCCGAGGTAGGCCGCGACCACGGCGTCGTCCTCGCGGACGCCCGCGGGCGTGCCCTCGTAGATCTTCTGGCCGAAGTCGAGCGCGACGACGTGGTCGCTGATGCCGAGGACCAGTCCCATGTGGTGCTCGACCAGCAGCGCGGCGAAGCCGTAGTCGTCGCGCAGCGAGACGAGCAGCCGACCGAGATCGTCGACCTCGCTGTGGGTGAGCCCGCCGGCCGGCTCGTCGAGCAGCAGTAAGCGGGGGCGGGCCATCAGCGCCCGAGCCAGTTCGACCCGCTTGAGCGTGCCGAACGGGAGCCCGGCCGCGGGCTCGAGGGCCACGTCGACCAGGTCGAGCCGCTCCAGGATCTCCCAGGCCCGCGACCGCAGGCCCCGGTTCTTCTGCGAGACGCCCCCGGCCATCGTGTTCTCGAAGACGCTGAGCGTCGAGAACAGCGCCAGGTTCTGGAACGTCCGGGTGATGCCCTTCTTCGCCAGCCGGTGGGGGGCGATCGTCAGTAGGTCCTCGCCGTCGAACCGGAGCGTCCCGGCGGTCGGCCGGTAGATCCGGGTGATGCAGTTGAACAGCGTGGTCTTGCCGGCGCCGTTGGGCCCGATCAGGCCGAGGATCTGGCCCGGCTCCACGCCGAACGTGACCCCGTCGAGGGCGCGCACACCCCCGAAGTGGATGGCGACATCCGTGACGTCGAGCAAGTCGCCTCCCTGGTGACGGTGACACTTCAGTTAACGGTGTGATACGGATTACTACAGGAAGCAGAGCAACTCGTCAACGACTCGGAGGCGGCCCGTGGATCCCACCGCGCTCGATACTTTGCTGGCGAAGCAGGACATCTCTGACCTGCTCGTTCGGTACCTCCGGGCGATCGACCGGGGTGATGTCGCGGCCCTCGAGGCCTGCTATCTGCCCGGGGCGACCGAGGACCACGGCGGCCTGTTCGAGGGGTCGGCGGCCGACTACGTCGCCTCGATCGCCCGGACGATCACCCACCCCAGGGGCGTCTCCACGCACGCGGTCACCAACGTCCTGATCGACGTCGACGGCGACCGGGCCCGGGCCGAGTCGTACGTGCTCGCGTTCGCGCGGGTGCGCCGCCCGGACAAGCAGATCGGTGACACGCTGACCTCGGCGCGGATGATCGACGACCTCGAGCGGGTCGACGGTCGCTGGGGCATCCGGCACCGGGCGCTGCGCTGGGACTGGAACCACGACATGGAGCCGGCCGAGACCTGGGTCTTCGGAATGCTCGGCGAGGCGGCGGCGATGAAGCACAGCGCGAAGTACCCGGAGGACGTCGTGTACGCGGAGAGCGGGAAATGAAGGGCGTTCCGGTCGCCGGCGCCCGGGTCGTGGTCACCGGGGCGAACCGGGGGATCGGGCTGGCGTTCGTCCAGGAGGCGCTGGCCCAGGGCGCGGCCACCGTCTACGCCGGGGTGCGCGACCCGTCGTCGGTGCCCGAGGAGCTGCTGGCGACCGGGGCGGTGCCGGTGCGCCTCGACGTCACCTCGGACGCCGACGTGGCGGCGGCCGCCGAGACCTGCGCCGACGCGACGATCGTCGTCAACAACGCGGGGCTGCACGCCGGTGACCGGCTGATCGAGGCCACGGACCCGGACGCGGCCCGGGCCGAGATGGAGGTCAACTACTTCGGCCCGCTGCGGATGATCCGGGCGTTCGCGCCGGTGCTGGCCCGGGCCGGGCACGGCTCGTTCGTCAACGTGCTGTCGGTGGCGGCGATCGCGCCGACCGCGTTCATGGGCGGGTACTCGCCGTCGAAGGCCGCCGCGCTGTACCTCGGCGGCATCGCCCGGGGCGAGCTCGAGCGGTACGGGACGACGGTGACGTCGCTGATCGTCGGCTCGGTCGACACGCGGATGGCCGCGCACGTCGACGGCCACAAGGAGGACCCGCGGGAGATCGCCCGGACCGGGCTGGCCGCGATGGCCCGCGGGGAGTGGACCTGCGACACCGACCTGATGGCGGTGGAGTCGCGGGCGCGCCTGGCCCGCGACCCGATCCGCTACGAGAAGGGCCTCTCCAAGCTGCTCTTCGTGTCGTCGTTGAAGACCGGCAAATGAGCATTCGCGTCGCCCAGTGGGCGACCGGCGCGGTCGGCAAGACGATCCTGCGCGGGATCATCGACCGGCCCGACCTGGAGCTGGTCGCGTTACGCGTCTACGGCGACCGGAAGGTCGGCCGGGACGCCGGTGACATCGCCCGGCGCCCGCCGACCGGGGTGCTCGCCACCACCGACATCGCCGCCGTCATCGCGGCCCGGCCCGACGTCGTCGTCCACTCACCCCGTCTGCAGGTCCCGTACGAGACCCACGACGCGGACCTCGTCCGCCTGCTGTCGGCCGGCATCAACGTGGTGACGACCGCCGGTCAGCACTTCCCGCGGGCCCACGGCCCGGAGCGGTCCGACCTGTTCGAGGACGCCTGCCGACGGGGCAACTCGACGTTGTTCGGGGTCGGCATCAGCCCCGGAGTGGTCGGGGAGCGGCTCGCGCTGGCGTTGACCGGCGCCAGCGTCACCCTCGACCGGATCACGATCGACGAGGTGCTGGACGCACGCTCGATGCCCGACCCGGACTTTATGTTCACGGTGATGGGGATGGGGTCGGATCCGGCGTCGCTGGACGGCACCGGGCCGCTGCCGACGCTGTACGGGCTGCTCTACCGGGAGACGATCGCGTTCCTGTGCGACCGGCTGGGCGTCGTGCCCGACGACATCGTCCCGGATCACCGGATCGTCCCGGCGCTGACCGATCTGACCGTGGCCGCCGGGTCGATCGCAGCCGGCACCGTGGGGACGACCGAGTGGCGGTGGCACGCGCTCGTCGACGGGAAGCCGTTCCTGACGCTGGCGATCATCTGGACGTGCGAGCCCGACCGTCCCGAGTACGCGGGCCGGGACCACTGGCGCATCCACCTCGAGGGCAAGCCCGAGATGGTCCTCACGCTCAACCTGGTCGAGCCGTCCGAGCCGGGCGTGCGCACGACCGCGGCCCAGTACGTGACCGCCGGCCCGGCGCTGCGGGCGATCGAGCACGTGGTGGCCGCTCCGCCCGGGGTCTTCACCGCGCCGGTGTTCGGCCCCTGGAACGCGTCCCGATCGCCGCGGGTGGCGCCGGGGGCCGCCGCCACTGCAGCCGCTGCGGCCGCCGCCTCGGCGGAGGTGGCGCGATGACCGCGGTCCTGCTGCCGACCCCGCCCGAGTACGTCGATCCGCACTACGCGCTGCACGCCGACGGGACGCGCGTCGAACGGCTGGAAGACATTCCGCGCCGGCGGGCGGCGGCCACGCCGGAGGCGTCCGCCGTCGTGACGACGACCTCCACCACGACGTACGCCGAGCTCGACCGCGAGGCCAGCCGAGTGGCGAACGCGCTGCTGGCCGCGGGCGTGCGGCCCGGCGACCGGGTCGCCTACCTGGGCGAGAACTCGGCGCAGTTCCTGGCGACGCTCTACGGCGCGAGCAAGGCCGGCGCGATCCCGACCGCGCTGAACTTCCGGCTGGCGCCCCCGGAGGTGGAGTACATCCTCCGCGACGCGGAGCCGTTCGCGCTCGTTCTCGGAGCGGGGCACTCCGCGCTGGCCGGCGTCGCCCGGCAGGCGGGGGTGCGGTGCGTCGTGGAGGCGGACGGGTTCGACGCCTGGGTCGCCGGGGTGACCGACGCGGACGCCGGGTTCGCCCGGGACCCGGGCGAGACCGCGCTGATGTTCTACACGTCGGGCACGACCGGCCACCCCAAGGGCATCGAGCTGACCGGCGCGAACCTCGGCCAGGCCGTGGCCGCGATGCACTACGTGATGGAGCTCGACACGACGTCGGTCGCGCTGGCGCCGGTGCCGTTCTTCCACGTGTCCGGGCTGGGCCTGGCGCTGGTCGCGGCGATCAACGGGTCCTCGCTGCTGCTGCGTAACCCCACGTCGCCGGCCGAGCTGTGCCGGATCCTGCAGGAGCACCGGGTGTCACACGCGGTCGCGGTGCCGACCGTGATCCAGTTCCTGCTCGGGCTGCCGGACGTGCGGGACGGCGACTGGAGCGCGCTGAAGTACCTGGTCTACGGCGCGTCGCCGATGCCGGAGCCGGTGCTGCGCGAGGCGACCGCGGTGTTCGGGTGCAAGTTCCTGCAGTCGTACGGGCTGACCGAGTCGACCGGCGGCGTGACGATGCTGAGCCCGGCGGACCATTTGGCGGCCACCCGGCTGCGGTCGGTGGGCCGGCCGATGCCGAACGTGCCGGTGCGGGTCGTGGACCCGGTGACCCTGCGCGACCTCCCGGCCGGGGAGCGCGGCGAGGTGCTGATCGGCGGCGGCCACGTGATGCGGAGGTACTGGCGGAACCCGTCCGCGACCGAGGCCGCGATCACCCCGGACGGCTGGCTGCGCACCGGCGACGGCGGCTCGTTCGACTCCGAGGGCTATCTCTACCTGCACGACAGGCTCAAGGACATGATCGTCTCGGGCGGTGAGAACGTGTACCCGGCCGAGGTCGAGAGCGTCCTGACCGGGCATCCGGCGGTGGCTCAGGTGGCGGTCATCGGGGTGCCGTCGGCGCGGTGGGGCGAGACGCCGCTGGCCGTCGTCGTCCCGGTGGCCGGGCAGACGATCGACGGCGGCGAGCTGATCGCCTGGGCGCGGGAGCGGATGGCGCACTACAAGTGCCCGACCGCGGTCGAGGTGGTCGACGCGTTGCCGCTGACCGCCAGCGGGAAGGTACTGAAGACGTCTCTCCGTGGTGAGTACGGAGGCTTTTCGGGCTAGCGGTTGCGACGATCGGTCGCATGATCGGTTATCTCGCCGAGCCGGCGCCGACGGCGGAGAGCGAAGCGCTCTTCGCCGAGGACGTCGCCGAGGTCGGCTACGTGATGAATCTGACCAGGCTGTGGGCCTATCGGCCGGAGACGCTGACGGGGTTGTTCGCGTTGGCGCCGTCGTTGTCGTTCCGGCAGAAGGCGATCCTGGTGTCGGCGACCGCCTCGGCGTTCGGTGATCCGTACTGCGCGCTGGCCTGGGGGACGAGGCTGGCCGGGGTCGTCGGCGCGGAGGCGGCGGCGGGGGTGCTGACCGATGCCGGGGCGGCCCCGGACGGCGGCGGCCACGGCGCCGGCGGCGGCGGCCACGGCGCCGACGGCGGCCTCACCGCGGGCGAGCGGGCGATGGCGGGTTGGGCCCGGACGGTCGCGCGTAACCCGTTCGGCACGATGGCCGACGACGTCGACCCGCTGCGGGCGGCCGGGTTCGCCGACAGCGAGATCTTCGCGATGACGGTGTTCGTGGCGCTGCGGATGGCGTTCTCGATCGTCAACAACGCGCTGGGCGCGACCCCGGACGAGCAGCTGCGGCAGGATGCCCCGGTAGCCGTCCGGGAGGCGGTGGAGGCGGTGCGCCGGTAGCCGGCGTGGATCGACCCCGGGCCCGTCGCGGTCGTCCGCCGAGGAGTCAGCGGGCCTCGGCGGCGGCTCGGAAGCCCTCGGCCTCCCGCTCGAGATACCGCCGCACCTTTCGCCCGTACAGGAGGCCCACCAGGCCGGCCAGTCGGCCCGACTGGCGGATCCGTAACTCCAGCCGTGACCCGCCGCTCCTCGGCGACACGACGTGCGAGCCGATCGATGTCACGCCGGACGTCGTCGACTGCCAGACGAGCGCCCGGCCGGGCGTGAGCTCGGTGACCCGCCAGCGCGCCGGGCGCAGCCCGGGCTGGCGCACGTCGGCCTCGCTGCCGACCTGCAACGGGAGGTCGTCGAGCCGCGGAGCCTGCGAACGATCGCCGAGCGGGTCGGCTCCAGCCACCGGATGCTCATCCACCACTTCGGCTCGCGCGACGGGCTGCTCACCGCCGTCGTCCGGGCCGTCGAGGACCGTCAGCGGGCGCTTCTGGCCGACCGCGACGACGACGGGTCGCCGGCGGACGCGGCCGCCGCGTTCTGGCGGCACCTCCGCTCGCCCGAGCTCGCCCCCCAGGAGCGGCTGTTCTTCGAGGTCTACGGCCAGACCCTCCAGGGCCGGAAGTGGGCCGAGCCGATGCTCGAGGGAGTGGTCAGCGACTGGCTCGGTCCGCTGACCGGGCTCCTCGCGGCCGGTGGCATCGACAACCCCGGCCCCCATGCCCGCCTCGCGCTCGCGGTTACCCGCGGCCTGCTCCTGGACCTCCTCGCTACCGGCGAGACCGCCGAGGTCGACGCAGCGATGGAACTTTTCGCCCGGCTCCTGCTCGGTCCGGTCGAGAACGGCGGATCGGCTCCGACCAGTACCTGACACCACCGCCGAGGAGGCACGAATGGGTACGGTCATCTACTGGGTCCACGCGTCGGTCGACGGCTTCATCGACGGGCCCAGGGGCGAGTTCGACTGGCCGGTCATGGGCCCCGAGCTCTCGGCCTACTCCGAGGCCCTCGACGACCGCACCACCACGCTGCTCTACGGCCGGCCGGTCTGGGAGATGATGGTCGGCTTCTGGCCCGACGCCGACCGACTCGGCAACGACCCGCACACGCGAGCCTTCGCGCCGTTCTGGCGGGCCACCCCCAAGCTCGTCGTGTCCTCCGACTACCCCGGCGACAACTGGACCGACCGGGTCATCCGGCCGGACGACGTCCGCGACCTGGACGGAACGATCCTGCTCACCGGCGGCTCCGGCCTCGCCGCCGCGCTCACCGAACGCGGCCTCATCGACGAGTACCACGTCGCCACCCACCCGGTCGTGCTCGGTGGCGGCAAACCCCTGTTCGCCGCCACCGACACCCGCCGCACCCTGGACCTGCGCAGCTCGAGGGTCCTCGATCAGAACATCGTCGTGAACGTCTACACGCTCAGCCGGCCGTGAACCGCACCCCGCCAAGGTCGAGCGGCGACCAGCCAGAAGCACCCACCGCCCGCAACGACACCGCCGACAGCATCTTCCGCGGCCCGGCCGCGAACGACACCGTCCGCGACCCCAGCGCCAGCGTCCCCCCGGACGTGTCCGCGCCGAACACCCCGCCCCAGAGCCGCGCCTGCGCCACCGGATCCGGCGACGACACGGTCACCCCGAGCACGTCGTCCACCAGCGGCGCCGGTGGCGCGACCCGCGGGATCGAGTCCCAGAACCACACCGACGGGTCCGCGATCTCGTCCAGCTCGATCAGCAACCCCATGTCCCCGGGGTGAAGCTGCACGATCCGGTGCCCGTACACCTCCATGTCGGCCGCGATCCGGACGCCCAGCTCCACGGCCCGGTCCACGTACTCCTGCACCGACGACACCTGGATCGACAGCCCGTACCCTCCGCCGCTGCCCCCCTTCCGGATCCAGGCCGCGATCGACGTGTCCTCGCGCAACGGCCCGACGACCTCCAGGTGCGCTTCCTCGCCGACCCGGATCGTCTCGTCGGCCATGCCGATGTCCTCGAGGATCGGGTCGGCGAACCCCGGGGCCAGGCCGAACGTCTCCCGGAGCTGTTTCCCGGTCACCTCGACGTCCGACGCGCCGAGCACCACCTGTCGCAGAATGATCATGAGATCGCCCTCTCCCGCCCGGCCCAGTACGGCTCGCGCAACGTCCGCTTCAGCACCTTCCCCGACGGGTTCCGGGGCAGAGCCGCCACGATCTCCACCGCCGTCGGGCACTTGTAATGCGCCAGCCGCTCCCGGCAGTGCGCGATGATCGCGTCCGAATCGAGAGAAGCCCCGGGCCGCGGCACCACCACCGCCAGCGGCGTCTCGCCCCACTTCTCCGACGGCACGCCGATGATCGCGGTCTCCAGCACGTCGGGGTGGGACATGATCGCGTTCTCGACCTCGGCCGGGTACACGTTCTCGCCGCCGGACGAGATCATGTCCTTGATCCGGTCCTTCAGGAACAAATAGCCGTCCGCGTCCAGGTAGCCGGCGTCGCCGGTCCGGAACCACCCGCCCGGCCAGTACGAGTCCGTCGCCTCGGACGGCCGCTGCCAGTACCCCCGCGTCACGTTCGGCCCGCGCGTCACCACCTCGCCGACCTCGCCCGCCGGCAGGACACTCCCGTCGGCCGGGGACACGACCGCGACCTCGACCCCCGGCACCGCCCGCCCGGCCGACCGCAGCTTGCTCCCGGGGCCCACGACGTGATCGGAGGCCCCGAGCAGCGTCGTCACGCCGATCGTCTCGGTCAGCCCGTAGCTCTGCGCCAGCTCGGCCCCGAAGACCCGCTGCGCGCCGACCATCACCGACTCCGAGATCGGCGACCCGCCGTACACCACCCACTCCACCGACGAGTAGTCCGCCGCCGAGGCCTCGGGCGAGGAGATGAACAGCTGCATCACGGTCGGTACCATGATCACGTGGGTCGCCCGGTGCCCGACGATCGCGCTGATCATCCCGGCCGGCGTGACCTCGGTGAACTGCACGATCCGCCCGCCGGCGGCCAGCGCGATCAGCGACCAGCCCCCGGCCGCGATGTGGTAGTACGGCGTCGGCACCAGGCTCACCGACGCGGCCGACACGTCGAACTGCCGGCCGAACGCGTCCACCGCCCAGAGGAACGCGCCCACGGTCGTGGTGACGCCCTTCGGGCGTCCGGTCGTGCCCGACGAGTACATCAGGCAGAACAGGTCGTCCCCGGTGCCGTCCCGGTGCGGGTCACCGTCCGGCGCGGACGCCAGGAAGTCCTCGTAGGACCCGCCCATCACGAGCACCGGTCCGGGCACCGCGCCCGCCGGCACCAGCGAGACGAGTGACGGTTCGACGACGAGCGCGGCCGGCGCCGCGTCCGCCAGCACCCATTCGACCTCGGGACCGGCCAGCCGGAAGTTGAGCGGAACCACGACGAGGCCGGACTTCGCGCAGGCGAATAACAGCTCCCAGTACTCGGTCGCGTTCCGGGCCAGGTAGGCGACGCGGTCGCCGGGCTGCAGCCCGGCCGCCACCAGTCCGGCGGCGAGCGCGCTCGACCGCTGGTCGAGCTCGCCGTGGGTGACGTTCCGCCCGTCGCCGACGACGGCGGGCGAGCCGGGGGTCTCCGCGGCGGTACGACGAATCAGGTCGGCCAGGCTCGACGCCCGGGCGACGGCATCAGCAACTGTGGAGGGACTCGTTGCGCTCATAGTCTCTCCCTTGAGACTCAGAGGGGGACGATCCGGATGTCACGGCGGTGGACGACGACGTTGCACTGATCGCACCGGAACTGCGGCTCGAACGGCGCACCGCACTGCTGGTGCGTCTCGATCAGTGCCGGGCCCTCGGGGGAGCGGAACCAGTGCTGGCTCCACGCCAGGGCGGTGGCGACGACCGGGAAGAACGCCCGGCCCTTCTCGGTGAGGCGGTATTCGACCCAGTCGGGTCGCTTGTCGTTCTGCATCGCGACCAGGACGTCGATCGCGACGAACGCGCGGATCCGGTCGGCGACGAGCGTCGGCGGGGCGCCGAGCGCCTTCTCGAAGTCGGTGAACCGGGTGACGCCCCGGAACGCGGCGCCCATCAGCGCCGACGCCCAGCGGTTGCCCAGGATCGTCATCGTGTCGGGGAACATACCGGCCGCGCCGCTGACCTGCTCGGAGTCCCAGCGCCGCCGGGTCGACGCGGCCGGCACCGACCGCTCCCAGCTGCCGCTCGGGCCCCACTCCACGCCGATCTCGCGCGCGGCCGCCGGCTTGTCGCAGGACGAGCACGACAGCACCGGGTGGAACTCCCGCTCGCAGACGGTGTGCACCATCTGCGGCAGCTCGTGCGCCGGGACCCAGCGCCGCTCCCACTCCCAGATCGCGATCATGAACGGCCAGAGCGACCGGCTGCGGGGCGTCGTCAGGTACTCGGCCCGCAGCGGGTTCGACTGGTAGACGTTCCGCTCCAGCAGGCCCTGCTCGGTCAGCAGGTTCAGCCGCGCGGTCAGCACCGCGTTGCTGATCGGCAGCGCGGCCTTGAACTGCCCGTACCGGGTGACGCCCTGCAGCGCCTGCTGGATCAGCAGCAACGTCCACTCGTCGCCGAGCAGCCCGAGCATCTTCCCGACGGCGTTGGTGCCGCCGGGCTCGAGTTCGGTGGGCTGCTCGTCGCTCATGGTTTGCTCGTTTCTGACGGTTAAAGGCCGATACTGGCCGCGGCGGACTCTGCATTGTGCCAGCGCCGCAACTCCGACCCGGCGGCCCACGTCGAATGGGTGCCCGACGAGATCCGCTCCGGCAGCTTGAGCTTGCAGACCGGCCCGTCGGCGATCCGGGCCGCGTCCAGCACCAGGCAGTACGACGCGTCCTCGACCATGTCGGTGGTCAGCGTGATCAGGTAGCCGTCGTCCTCGCCGGTCGAGCCGGTCCGTGGGGCCATCGCGGTCTCCGAGCCGTAGACCCCGTCACCGAACGAGAGGTGCTCCTCGGCGCCGGTCAGCAGGTCGTGCCGGACCAGCCCGTCGAACAGGAACCACGACGGCTTCCCGGTCGCGGCCCAGGCGTAGCGGTAGTCGCGCCCCAGGAAATCGCCGTTGATCATGCCGAACTCGGTCACCCGGTCCGAGAGTTGCTCCTCGCGCACCGCCCCGGTCACCAGGTTCAGCCGCCAGCGGTGCAGCCGGGACTGCATGCGGTCGAGCGCGAGGAACCGGAACGCGCGCTGCCACTTGTCGCCCATGCCGTTGTCGGCCGGCTCCGGGTCGCCCTGGAAGAACCCGTCGAGGACGATCTCGTCCCCGTCCTCGTAGGCGTTGGTGAAGTGCAGAACGTACGTGGGTTCGGCCTCGAACCACCGGATGGCGCCTCCGCGCCGAGGGATCACGGCGAAGCGGGACGGAACGTCCCGGTGGAAGCGGGGCGCGTGGACCCCGCGCTCCAGCGCGGTCGCGTCCCAGAACAGCGGGAAGTCGTTGAGGATCGCGTAGTTCTCGGTGAACGCCATGTCGTGCGGCAGCCGCGGCCCGGGCAGCGGCACGTCCACGTAGTGCACCAGCGTGTTGTCCGCGTCCACCACGCCGTAGTGCATGAACGGCGCTTCCTTGCTGTAGTTGAAGAACAGCAGCTCGCCGGTGCGGTCGTCGACCTTCGGGTGCGCGGAGACGCCCCACTCGAACGGGAACCGGCCGCCCCAGTCCTCCTTACCCCGGGTGTCGCCGCTGTACGGGTCGACCCGGTACAGGTCGCCGCACTGGTAGAAGCTGGTCAGCGCCATCCCGCGGTGCACGATGACGTCGGTGCTCGACGCGTCCTTCATCCGGCCGCGGGCGCCCCAGCCGTCGTCGCGGCGGGCCAGCGCCGGGTTCTCCGAGATCCCGGCCCACAGGGACTGCGAAGCCTCGCTCTCGGCCAGCAGCCCGTCGGTCCGGACGAACCGGTTGCGGTAGAACGTCTTCCCGTCCCGGAACCCGACGACGTGCACCATCCCGTCCCCGTCGAACGGGTGGTAGTTCTTCAGCGACGGGTGCAGCGGGTTCTCGGTGTTCCGGAGGTAGACCCCGTCCAGGTCGGCCGGCACCTCGCCCTCGACGACCTCCAGGTCGTCCGCGCTCCACTCGGTGGTCTGCGGACGCCAC
The DNA here is from genome assembly GCF_006912135.1 of Cryptosporangium phraense. Lineage (NCBI taxonomy): Bacteria > Bacillati > Actinomycetota > Actinomycetes > Cryptosporangiales > Cryptosporangiaceae > Cryptosporangium > Cryptosporangium phraense. Next base: position 74,274 of record NZ_VIRS01000021.1, read on the forward strand.
GGGCCGGTGCGGTACGGGTGGTCGTCGTCCTCCGGCAGCGTCGACAGCATCCGGCCCACGATCTCGACGCTCATGCCGATGCTCCTTGCCCGACGACGAAGCTGACGGTGGTGGCGGTGCTCCCGCCGAAGTTGAGCGTGCCGAACGTCGACGCGCCCTCGACCTGGTACTCGCCCGCGTTGCCCGACACCTGGCGGGACGCGTCGAGCAGCATCCGCACGCCGGACGCGCCGACCGGGTGGCCGCCGCCGATCAGCCCGCCGCTGGGGTTGATCGGTAACCGGCCGCCGATCGCGATGTCGCCGTTCTCCACGGCCTTCCACGACTCACCGGGGTCGGTGAGGCCGATGTGGTCGATCGCGAGGTACTCGCTCGGCGTGAAGCAGTCGTGCGTCTCCAGGCCGTCGAGCTGGTCGAGCTCGATCCCGGCCCGGCCGAACGCGTCCTGCACGGCCCGGCGGAGGTGGGGGAGAACGTACGGGTTCCCCTCGGACTTGTCGAGCTTCTGCTGGAGCGGCAGGCCGACCGTCCGGTGTCCCCACCCGAGGATCCGCGCCCACGGGCGCAGGTGCGGGTTCCGGCGCAGGTAGTCGTCGGTCACCAGGACGACGCCGGCCCCGCCGTCGGTGATCTGGCTGCAGTCGAACCGCCGGACGCGCCCCTCGACGGGTGGGTTCGTGGAATCGTCGTCGGTCAGCGACGGCACCTCCCACCCGCGGGTCTGGGCGTTCGGGTTGCGTCGCGCGTTCTCGAAGTTCAGCGCCGCGATCGCCCGCAGGTGCTGCTCGTCCAGGCCGTAGCGGTCGGCGTACTCGTCGGCGACCAGGCTGAACATGTGCGGCCACATGAACTTGACGCCGTCGCCCTCGTGGCCGGTCCAGGCCGCGGTGCCCAGGTGCTGGGCCGCGGTGTCGCCGGGCACGGTCTTCTCGAGCTCGACGCCGACGACCAGCGCGCTGTCGTAGTTGCCGGCCCGCAGGTCGGCCATGGCCGCGAGCGTGGCGATGCTGCCCGACGCGCAGGCCGCCTCGTGCCGGGACGCCGGGGTCTCCCACAGGTCGTCGCGGACCGTGGCCGGCATCGCGCCGAGGTGACCCTGGTTCGCGAACAGCTCCCCGAACGCGTTGCCGACGTGCACGACGCCGATCTGTTCGCCGGAGAGCCCGGCGGCGTCCAGCGTGCCGTCGACGACCTCGCGGGTCAGGTCGGCCAGATCGCCGCCCTCCCGCTTGAGGTTCCGGGCGAAGTCGGACTGGTAGCCGCCCAGGACCCAGATGTCGGTGCTGCTCATGGTCGCTCCTTCGCGTCCGACGCACTCAACCCTTGCGCATACGCTACAACTAGCAGAGTATCTCCCGCTGTTGAAGCCTTAACATTTCCTCGTCGATGAGGAGACACCCGTATGTCCAGTAACGCACTGGTGCTCGACTACGTCAGGACCCCGCGCGGAAAAGCGTCGGCCAAGGGCTCGTTGCACGGCACGTCGGCCGTCGACCTCGTCGTCGGTCTGCAGCGCGAGCTGGCCCGGCGCACCGGCCTCGACGTCGAACAGGTCGAGGACGTCGTCCTCGGCTGCGCGTCCCAGGTCGACGAGCAGGGCGCGGACCTCGCCCGGACCGCCACCCTCCTCGCCGGGTGGGGTGACCGGGTGCCCGGCGCGACGATCAACCGGTTCTGCGCGTCCGGCATCGACGCGGTCGGGCAGACCGCGGCCCGGGTCCGGGCCGGTGACCTCGGGCTGGGCGTCGCCGGCGGGGTCGAGAGCGTGTCCCGGGTGCCGATGTTCGCCGACCGCGGGCCGCTCTGGACCGACGCCGAGACGATCCGGCGCGTCGGGTCGGTGCACATGGGGATCGCCGCCGACCTGAACGCGACGATCGAGGGGATGGGCCGGGAGGAGCTCGACGCCTACGGGCTCGAGACCCAGCAGAAGGCGGCCGCGGCCCGGGAACGCGGTGCGTTCGCGCGGTCGCTGGTGCCGGTCGCGCCGTCGGACCACGGATCGGGCCTCGACCACGACGAGCTCGTGCGGCCCGGCACCACGCTGGAGACGCTGGCCGGGTTACCGCCGGCGTTCGCCGGGCTCGGCGAGGGCGGCCAGGATGCGATCGCACTCGGCGCCTACTCGGGCGTCGACCGGATCGACCACCTGCACACGGTCGGGACGTCCCCGGCCATGGCCGACGCGTCCGCACTGCTGCTGATCGGGAACGAGACGGCCGCGGAGCGGGCCGGGCTGCGGCCGCGGGCCCGGATCGTCGCGGCCGCGACCACGTCGGTGAACCCGGTCGTGATGCTGACCGCCGGGCAGAGCGCGGTGGAGGCGGTGATCGCCCGCGCCGGGCTGCGCCCGGCCGACATCGACGTGTTCGAGTTCGCCGAGGCGTTCTCCGCGCTCTGCCTGCGCTTCCGCCGTGATCTGGACGCCGGGCCGGACCGGCTGAACCCCAACGGAGGGACGATGGCGATGGGGCACGCGTTCGGCGCGACCGGGGCGATCCTGGTCGGGAGCTGCGTCGAGGCGCTCGAGGACCGCGACGGCCGGTACGGGGTCGCGGCGGTGTCGGGCGCGGCCGGGCTGGGTGTGGCCGTGCTGATCGAGCGGATCCCTTCGTGACCGGCCTCGACGGGCGGGTCGTGATCGTCACCGGGGCCGGCAAGGGGCTCGGGCGGGCGTTCGCGCTGGACCTGGCCGCGCGCGGCGCGCGGGTCGTCGTCAACAACCGGAACCGGGTGGTGGACGACGCCGGCCTCGGGCCGGCCGACCACGTCGTGCGCGAGATCGAAGCCGGCGGCGGGGAGGCCGTGGCCGACCACGGCGCGGTCGAGGACCCGGCCACCGCGCAGCGGCTGGTCGCGACCGCGCTCGACCGCTGGGGACGCCTCGACGGGCTGGTGACCAGCGCGGCGGTCAGCCGGCCGCAGATCCTGCACAACACGACCCCGGAGAACCTCCAGGAGGTGCTGGCCGTCAACGTGATCGGCACCGCGCTGGTCGCCGCGGCCGCGTCCAAGGCCATGCGGGTAGCCGGGTACGGGCGGATCGTGCTGGTCGCGTCCACCGCGGGCCTGCACGGCGAGCCGACCGTCTCCGCCTACGCGGCCAGCAAGGGTGCGGTGATCGCCCTCGGGCGGACCGCGGCCGTCGAGGGCGCGCGGCGGGGCGTCCTCACGAACGTCGTCCTGCCGTACGCGACGACGCAGATGACGTCGGACGGAATGGACCCGCGGTACGCGGGCCTGATGCGCGCGGAGGCGGTCGCGCCGCTGGTGAGCGCGCTGCTCGAGCCGGGGTCGGAGGTCAACGGCCAGGTGGTCGTGGCCGCGGCCGGCGGCCTGCGGGCCGCGGACTCGGTCGAGGGCGGGACCGTGCGGCTGGCCGACTTCCCGGACCTGTCGTCCGCGCTCGCGGCCAGCCGCGAGGGGAAGCAGCACACGTACCCGGAGGCGCAGGCCGCGTTCCAGGACTTCGCGGCCGAGCTGGTGATCCCGTGAACTGGGGCGGGTTCGGGCTGAACGTGCTGCTGTCGATCGTCACGATCGTGGTGTTCTTCGGCGTGCTGATGGCGGTCGCGATCCGGATCCGGAACCAGTCGATCATCGACATCTTCTGGGGGCCGGGGTTCGTGGCGGTGGCGGTCGTGAGCTACCTGGCCTCCTTCGGCTCCGGGAACGATCTCCGGCGGGCGATCGTGCTGGCGCTGACCGCGATCTGGGGGCTGCGGCTGGGGGTGTACATCGGCAACCGGAACCGCGGCCACGGCGAGGACAAGCGGTACACGGCGCTGATGCGGCACCGGACCGGGTCGCTGGTCGGGTTCCTGATCCGGAAGATCTACGGGCTGCAGGGTGTGCTGCTGCTGGTCGTGTCGCTGCCGGTGCAGCTGGCGATGTACCAGACCGCGTCGCTCGGCGTGCTGGGCTGGCTCGGGGTCGCAATCTGGCTGATCGGGTTCCTGTTCGAGGCGGTCGGCGACGCGCAGCTCGCCGCGTTCAAGAAGGACCCGGCGAACGCCGGCCGGATCATGGACCGCGGCCTGTGGGCCTGGACCCGGCACCCGAACTACTTCGGGGACGCGTGTGTCTGGGTCGGGCTGTGGCTGCTCGCGCTCGGGCACGTCGTCGGGGCCGTCGCGGTGGTCTCGCCGATCGTGATGACGTTCCTGTTGACCCGGTACAGCGGGAAGGCGCTGCTGGAGCGGCGGATGCGCCGTCACCGGGGCGCCGAGTACGAGTCGTATCTCTCCCGGACCAGCGGATTCTTCCCCCGGCCGCCGCGGAAGACGCCGGCGTGATCGTGCTCGGGCTGACGCCGCTCGGCGATCGGCGCTTCCGCGGCGAGAGCGACGGCGTCCCGCTGCCGCAGCCGTTCGGCGGCCAGCTCGTCGGGCAATCGGTCGTCGCGGCCGGGCGTCTGCTGCCCGGCGACCGGGCCGTGCACTCGGTGCGTACCACGTTCCTGCGGGCCGGCGTCACCGGACGGCCGGTGACGCTCGAGGTCACCCCGCTGCGGGACGGGCGCCGGGTGTCGGTGCTCGAGGTCAGCGTCCGGCAGGACGACCGGGAGCTCTGCCGGTCGATCGTGTCGGCCGCCGTCGACCAACCGGACGGCGTGCGTCACGCGACCGCGCCGCCGCCGGTCCCCGGACCGGACGCGAGCGTCCCGCTCGCCGACCTGGCCGCCGACGACGGCGGGCTGGGCCCGCTGTGGGACGGCTTCTCCCAGGTGGACGTCCGGGTGGCCGGCGCCTGCGCGGACGGCACCGTGCACCTGTGGATGCGGTGCGCGCCGCTGCCCGACGACCCGCTGCTGCACCGGGGCGCGCTCGCCTACGCCAGCGACCTCATGCTGATGGCGACGGTGCTGGCCCGGCACGGCGTCCCGGTGGGGCACGAACGGACGCTGGCCCGGGACTGGAACGCGGTGTCGCTCGACCACGGGGTCGTGTTCGGCGGCGAGGCGCGGGCCGACGAGTGGCAGCTGTTCTCGCAGTTCTCGCCGAGCGCGGCCGGGGGCCGGGCGGTCGTGCGGGCGTCGGTGACCGACGAGGCGGGACGGCCGGTGGGCGAGGTGGAGCAGCTCGCTCTGGTGTGGCCGGGCGCTTAGTCCTTGCACTTAGGATGGTGGGCGCGACGGTGGGAGGTGAGTACCGTGCGTAACAAGAACTGGTAGGTCACGACAGGCGCTTCCAGGCCACCGCGCCGACGGCGGCGCAGGCCGCACCGATCCCGCCGGCAGCCGCCACTGCCTGCGGCGGCGACATCAGGTCGGCGAGGACGCCCCCGGCGAGCACGGTCACTCCCTGGGCGGCGAGAAGGCCCGAGGCCGCGAAGCCGATCGCCCGGCCGCGTTCGGCGTCGGGAGTCGCGCGGACGAACGTCGCCTGGGTCTTGAGTAGGTAGGCGGTGCTCGCGGACCCGGACAGGGCCCAGAGGGCCAGCGTGGCCGGGAGACCGGGCGCGACGAGGCAGAGGATCAGCGGAACGCCGGCGGCGACGGCGAGCGGGCCGATCAGCCGGTCGCGGACGGGAGCCGGGACGAAGCGGACGAGGGCCCAGGCGCCGAGGACGCTGCCGAGCGGGTCGGCGGCCATCAGCAGCCCGACGGCGGCCGGGCCGGATCCCAGGGCGGCGGCGTAGGGCGCGGCCAGCGCCTCGGGCACCACGAACCACCCGACGTTCCAGGCCAGCAGGAGCAGCACCCGCCGCCGGGGATCTGCGAAGACGTGGGCGATCGCGGCGTTGCCGGAGGCGCGCGTGGTCGGTCGGGGCTTCGGCCGGTCGGTGAGGCCGAGGCGCAGGATCAGGGCGGAGAGGCCGAATGTCGCCGCGTCGGCGCCCAGGGCCACCGACGGGCTGGCCGCGGCGAGCAGGCCCCCGGCGCCGAAACCCACCAGCTGCACGGTCTGGCTCGTCACCTGCCGGACGGCGAGCCCCCGCTGGTAGAGCTCACCCGGCAGCACCTCGGGCAGCAGCGCACCCTGCGCGGCCGTGAACGGGGCCCCGGCCAGCACGACCCCGGTCAGCAGCACGCAGAGCACCCACAGCGGGACCCCCGGGAGCGCCATACCCGCCACCAGCCCGGCCCGGACGACGTCGGCCACCACCAGGACGGTCCGGCGCCGGTACCGGTCGGCCGGCCACGACAGCACCACCCCGCCGACGACCGCGGGCAGGAACGTCAGCGCGTAGGCGAACGCGGCCCAGCCCGCCGATCCGGTCCGCCCGAATACCAGGACCGCGACCGCCACCCGGGCCAGCTGGTCACCGGCCAGCGAGAGCAGTTCCGCGCCCCACAGCGCGCGGAACTCCCCGACCCTGAGCGAGGATGTGAGCGACGCCACGAGGCAACACCCTGCCTTATCGATACGCTTCCAGTAAGGGGCGCGGAGGCCCCTCTCGATCACCGGGCGAGGCTGAGTTGAGCGCTATCCAGGACATTCCGCTGCAGACGATCACCGGCGAAGAGACCACGCTGGGGGCCTACTCGGGCCAGGTTCTCCTGGTCGTCAACGTCGCCTCGAAATGCGGGCTCACCCCGCAGTACGCGGGCCTCGAGAAGCTCCACGAGCAGTTCCGCGACCGGGGCTTCTCGGTGCTCGGGTTCCCGGCCAACGACTTCCTGGGGCAGGAGCCGGGCACCGACGAGGAGATCGCCGAGTTCTGCCAGAGCACCTATGCCGTCCAGTTCCCGATGTTCTCCAAGATCGCCGTCACCGGCGACGACAAGCACGAGCTCTACCGCGAGCTGACCGCTGCGGTGCCCCACGCGGACGGCGAGCCCGAGAAGCAGCGGGAGCGGTTACAGGGGTTCGGCATTCCGACGACCGAGGAGCCCGAGGTGCTCTGGAACTTCGAGAAGTTCCTGGTCTCGCGGGCGGGCGAGGTGGTCGGGAGGTTCGCGCCGAACCTGGAGCCGGGCGACGAGCGCTTGGCGGCCGCCGTGGAGCGGGAACTGGCCGGCTGAGTTCGCTGTCCGGATCCGTGGGCCTGGACGGCCAGGGGTCGCGCTGGCCGGGCGGGCGCGTCGGCGATGAGTGAGCCGAAAGTGTCGTGGGGGGATGGTGGCGCGGATTTCGCGCCGGCGCGCCGACGCTCGGCCGCTGCCGGATCTCACCAGTGGCTAGCCATCACGGATGCGGCGCTTGACCACCCGGCTTCGTCGGCGGCAGCCGGTGGCCTGCTGATCGCGGCGTTCCGGGGTCGTCGTGATGATGCGGCGGCGGAGATGCCGCGGAACGCGCGGCTGGAGTAGCGCTGTCCGCGAGGACTCGCGTCGGGTGGGTCGGGGTCCGCCCCGGGAAGCGACGCGCCCGCCGCGGGAACGGCCGATGGCACGATCGCCCGGCTCGGTCTGCCCCGCCGGCACGCCCTCGGGCCGGGGCCGGGCCCGGCCCGCGCCGCGATTAGGATCTCAGCGTGTATCTGGCCGTGGGGTGTGCGATGTGGACGCACAAAGCATGGCCCTGGCACTCCCTCCCCTCCGCGGAGCGCCTGCGCGCGTACTCCTCCTGGTGCACCGCCGTCGAGGGCAACACCACGTTCTACGCGACCCCACCCCTCGCCACGGCCCGCTCCTGGGCCGCCCAGACCTCCCCGGACTTCCGCTTCATCCCCAAATTCCCACGCACCGTCACCCACGAGCGCCGGTTCACCGGCGTCGAGGCCGACGTCCGCGCGTTCCTCGACGCGGTCGAACCCCTCGGCCGGCGTGCCTCCGCGCTGTGGGTGCAGCTGCCGAGCGCGTTCGCGCCCGCCGACGTCCCCGCGCTCGCCACGTTCCTCCGCCGGCTGCCGCGCTCCTTCCGGTACGCGGTCGAGGTCCGTCACCCGGCCTTCTTCGCGGACGCGACGACCGCGGGCGCCCTGGAGCAGGTGCTCGCCGCGGCCGGCGCGGAGTGGCTCCCGTTCGACACGACCGAGTTCTTCCGGACGCCCCCCAGCAGCGACGACGAGCGCGACGCCTGGACGAAGAAGCCGCGGGTGGCCCGGCGAGACACCGCGCTCACCGACCGGCCGATCGTGCGCTACCTCGGCCGCGACGACCCGGCCCGCACCGTGGAGGGCTGGCGGCCCTGGGTCGAGACCGTGGCCGGCTGGCTCCGCGAGGGCCGCTCGCCGACCGTCTTCCTCCACACCCCGGACAACGCCGCCGCCCCGCAGTTGGCCCGCCGTTTCCACGACGACGTCCGGGCCGCGGTCCCGGCGCTCGAACCGCTCCCCGAACCCGCTCCGATCGACGCGAGCCCGGCCGAACCGCTCACGCTCTTCTGACGCGAGCCGGGATCTGAGCCGATCCACACGCTACCGGACGCCAACGGGGCAGTGCCGCAGGCAACACACTCGTTAGAGTGATTCCAGCAATGACGGACGGTAAGCGGAATCCCCGGTCGGTAGCCCAGCGACGAGGCTGACCAGCCCGGCGCTCGGGACCCGCCAGGCTCGCGGGGCAGGAGGCAGACCGTGGGATTGGGGAGCACCCAGCGCGGGAGCACCCAGCGCTCGACCGTGACCGCGGACGACATCGTCTTCCGGGACGGCACCGTGCTCAGCGTCCGCCGCACGCTGCGCTACCACTGCGCGCGGTTCGTCGTGCGGGGCGCGATCGAGAACCGCAACGCCGAGTGGCTCAGCGACGTGCTGGTCCGCCCGTGCACCGACCCGGCGATCGACGTCATCAGCGTCGACCTGGCCGGCGTGACGTTCTTCGGCGCCGGCGGGCTGCACAGCCTGAACCGGGCGGCCGAACGCGCGAGCGAACGGGGGCGATGGTTCTCGGTCTGGGACCCGCCGCCGTTCGTCCGCCGGGTGCTGGACGCGGGCGGGGTGACGTCGGCCATGCTGATCGAACCACCGACGCACGGGCGCGCCTGACGACGGGCCTCAGCCGGCCCGGACGACCGCCCAGGTGGTCTTGCCGTCGACGACCGGGAGCGTGCCCCAGCCGGTCGCGAACTCGTCGACCAGCAGGAGGCCCTTGCCGGGCGGGCCGTCGGCGGTGGCCGCGCGCCGCAGGCGGGCGGGCTCGTGGGCGCGGTCGCGGACCGCGAGGTGCAACATCGGCGCCCGGTAGGTCACGGTGACCGTGAACTCCGTTCGCGCGTGCCGGGCCGCGTTGTCGGCCAGCTCGGTCGCGATCACCATCGCCTCGTTGCGGATGCCGTCCAGGCCCCAGGCCGTGCAGGCGTCCTCGACCAGGGCCCGTGCCTGCCCGGACGCCGCGTCGGTCGGCCGCAGGTGGAGGCGGACGCGAGGCATCGGGTGACCACCGCGGACGGCGTCGACCGCCGACTCGACCGTGGGGTGGACCGGGATCAGGGCCGGCACCGACGTGCGCGCCAGCGCCGCCGCGGCCGACGCGCTCGGCGCGGCGAGCACCACCGGGACGGCCGGCCAGTCCGCGGTGCGCCCGAGGACGGCGGGGAAGACCGTCAGGAGCGTCGCCTGGCTCACCTCGAGCCCGGACAGGTCGACGACGACCCCGGCCGGGCACTCGGCAAGGCATTTCAGCAGCACACCGCGGACGGCGGGCACGCCGGCGAGCCCGAGCGAGCCGGACAGGCCGACCAGCGTGACCGCACCGGTCTCGCCGACCTCCCACCGCAGTTCCCCCATGCTGCTAATAGGACTCCGGAAAGCCGCGCCGGGCAAGCCCCCGGCGCATCGGGCCGAACCGAGGAGGCACCGTGGCCGACGTCGCGGCCGCGCTTCCGGGGTCCGGCTTTAGAGCTGATCGTCAGTGGGGTAGAAGCAGTCTCATGACTGAACTGCCTCTCTACGCCACCTGGGGCTTTACCGACAGCGAATGGGGGCTGCTGGTCGGGCTGCCGCAGTCCGTGCTGGTCGCGGCCAGCGCGGCGACGCCCGACAGCACCCGCAAGACCCGCGCCGAGGCCGAGGCGGGCGTCGTCGCGATCTCCGACGGGCGGGGCTCGGCCAGCGCGCTGGTGGCCGAGGTCGCGAACCAGATCGTCGCCCGGGCCGGTGACCCCGAGCTGGGCGAGGACCCGCCGGTGATCGCGCCGTCGGACCCGGTCGCCTACGCGGCCGACGTCGTGAGCCGGGCCGCCGAGGCGAACGCGCTGCTGGTCACCAAGGCCGAGCAGGCCGACGCCGAGACGTACAAGCACTGGCTGGTCGAGATCGCCGAGAGCGTCGTCGGCGCGGCCTCGACCGGCGGAGTGCTCGGCATCGGCGGCGAGACCGTCACCGACGCCGAGCGGGCGTTCCGCGACGACCTGGCCGAGGCCCTGGCCGACTGACCGGCCCGGCCCGGCCCGGTCGGGATGGGGTACCTTGCCCGGCATGAGCGAACCCGAGACCGACGACGAGCGGGCCCGGCTGGACGATCTGTCCAGCGAACTCGGCGAGGTCCTGCCGGACGACCTCGACGCGGCCGGGGCCGAGAAGCTGATCGCCGAGCTCCAGGACCGTGAGGACCACGGCGAGTCGACGTACACGTCCGAATAGACGGGAGCGGGCCCGGCCGGGATCGGCCGGGCCCGCCCCGGACGGACTCAGACCAGGTCGTACCGGTCGAGCTCCATGACCTTCGTCCACGCGGCCACGAAGTCCGCGACGAACTTGTCGCGGGCGTCGTCGCTGGCGTAGACCTCGGAGAGCGCCCGCAGCTGGGAGTTCGAGCCGAAGACGAGGTCGACCGCGGTCGCGGTCCACTTCACGTCGCCGGTCGAGACGTCCCGGATCTCGTAGACGTTCTCCTCCGACTCCGACGTCTTCCAGACCGTGCCCGGCGAGAGCAGGTTCGCGAAGAAGTCGCCGGTGAGCACACCCGGCCGGTCGGTGAGCACGCCGTGCGCGCTGCCGCCGACGTTGTTGCCGAGCGCGCGCAGACCACCGACGAGCACGGTCGTCTCCGGCGCGGTCAGGTTCAGCAGGTACGCGCGGTCGAGCAGCAGCTCCTCCGGCCGGAGCTTCGAGCCCGGCTGCAGGTAGTTGCGGAACCCGTCGGCCCGCGGCTCGAGCACCGCGAACGACTCGACGTCGGTCTGCTCCTGGGTGGCGTCGGTGCGGCCCGGGTGGAACGGCACGGTCACGTCGACCCCGCCGTCCTTGGCGGCCTTCTCGACGGCCGCGTTGCCGGCCAGCACGATCAGGTCGGCCAGCGAGATCTGCGCGCCGCCGGCCGCGTTGAACTCGCTGCGGATGCCCTCGAGCTTCTCGAGCACCGCACCGGTGCCCGCGTTCACGTCCCAGCTGCGCTGCGGCTCGAGCCGGAGCCGGGCCCCGTTCGCGCCACCGCGCTTGTCGGTGGAGCGGAAGCTCGCGGCCGACGCCCAGGCCGTCTGCACCAGCTCGGAGACCGACAGGCCGGACTCCAGCACCTTCGCCTTCAGCGACGCGACGTCCGCGTCGCCGACGAGCGTGCCCTCGACGGCCGGGACCGGGTCCTGCCAGAGCTGCGGCTCGGCGACCCACGGGCCGAGGAAGCGGCTGACCGGGCCCATGTCACGGTGCAGCAGCTTGTACCAGGCCTTGGCGAACGCGAGCGCGAACTCGTCGGGGTGGTCGAGCCAGCGACGGGTGATCTCGCCGTAGGCCGGGTCGAAGCGCAGCGCCAGGTCGGTCGTCAGCATCGTCGGCTTGGACTTCTTCGACGGGTCGAACGGGTCCGGGATGATGTCCGGCGCGTCGACGGCCACCCACTGCTTGGCGCCACCGGGGCTGGTCGACGGCTCCCACTCGAAGCCGTACAGGATCTCGAGGAAGCGGTTGCTCCACTCGGTCGGCTTGTCGGTCCAGGTGACCTCGAGGCCGCTGGTGATCGTGTCCTTGCCCTTGCCGCTGCCGTAGGTGCTCAGCCAGCCCAGGCCCTGGTCTTCCAGGCGGGCGCCCTCCGGCTCCGGGCCCACGTGGTCGTCGGCGATGCCGGCGCCGTGGGTCTTGCCGAACGTGTGGCCACCGGCGATGAGGGCGGCGGTCTCCTCGTCGTTCATCGCCATCCGGCCGAACGTCTCACGGATGAAGTGCGCCGCGGCCAGGTAGTCGCCGCTGCCCCGCGGGCCCTCGGGGTTGACGTAGATGAGGCCCATCTCGGTCGCGCCGACGTCCGGGACCATCTCGGAGTCGGACACGTACCGCTCGTCGCCCAGCCAGGCGTCCTCGGGACCCCAGAAGATCTCCTCCGGCTCCCAGGTGTCGACGCGGCCGAAGCCGAAGCCGAACGTCTTGAAGCCCATCGACTCCAGCGCGACGTTGCCGGCCAGCACCAGGAGGTCGGCCCAGGAGATCTTCTGGCCGTACTTCTGCTTGACCGGCCAGAGCAGGCGGCGGGCCTTGTCGAGGTTCGCGTTGTCGGGCCAGCTGTTCAGCGGCGCGAAGCGCTGGCCGCCGTCACCGGCGCCACCGCGGCCGTCGCCGATGCGGTAGGTGCCCGCGGCGTGCCAGCTCAGGCGGATCATCAGGCCGCCGTAGTGCCCGAAGTCGGCCGGCCACCAGTCCTGCGAGGTGGTGAGGACCTGGACGATGTCGGCCTTCAGCGCGTCGACGTCGAGCTTCTTGAACTCCTCGGCGTAGCTGAAGTCCTCGCCGAGCGGGTTGCCCTTCGACGAGTGCGCGTGCAGCACCGAGAGGTCGAGCTGGTTGGGCCACCAGTCGCGGTTGCTGTGCGGGCGGCCGCCGGTCTTCGGAGTCGGCGAATCGATCGCCGGGTTCTCGCTCTCGCTGCCGTGGGAGGTCACGGAGTCGTGCGCGACCGGGCAGCCCTCGGCCGCCTTCTGGTCCACACCCTGCGCGCTGGAGGGAGTGTTTTCTGGGGAGCTCATCCTCTTCCTTCCGGATCACGGGCAATGCGATGCGTCGCGCAGTCGGGGCACAGGCCCCAGTAGGCGACTTCCGCCTCGTCAACCACGTAGCCGTGGTCGTTCGAGGCGGTCAGACAGGGCGCGTCGCCGACGGCACAGTCGACGTCTTCGATCGCACCGCACGAGCGGCAGACGACGTGGTGGTGGTTGTCTCCGACCCGGGTCTCGTACCGGGCGGTGGCACCGGCCGGTTGGATGCGCCGCACCAGGCCGGTGTCGGTCAACACGCGGAGCACGTCGTAGACCGCCTGGTGCGAGATCGTCGGATGCTCCGCCCGGGCCAGCTCGATCACCGTATCGGTGTCGACGTGCGGGTGGTCGCGCAGCGCCGCGAGCACAGCCAGCCTGGGCCTGGTCACGCGCAGCGAGGCCGCCCGCAGCTGAACTGCGAAGTCGGACGTCACGGCATGAACATAGACCGCTTTTCTTGAACAGATCAAGTCTTGGTGCGAGTTTCGGTCCGGGTTCTGAGGTTAGTTTCCCGGCGTGGGGCGCGGCGGGGCGGGTATGCCGGGGCGCATGTCGACTCCGAGCTCGAACCTGGCCACCGACGAATCGATCGGCCCGCTGGAGGTCGTCCACCTCTTCGACGGCGCGATGCCGACCGGCGTCAGCGTGTCCCACCGGGGCCGGATCTTCGTCTGCTTCCCCAAGTGGGGCGACGACGTCGAGTTCACGGTCGCCGAGGTCCGCGACGGGAAGCTGCACGCGTTCCCCGACCAGCGCTGGAACGACAACGACGGGAACGCCGATCCGGACGCGCTGGTCTCGGTGCAGAGCATCGTCGTCGACCCGGCCGACCGGCTCTGGCTGCTCGACACCGGCAGCCCGATGTTCGAGCCGACGTCTCCGGGCGGACCGAAGCTGGTCTGCGTCGACCTGGAGACCGATCAGGTCGTGCAGACGATCACGTTCCCCGCGGACGTGGCCCTGCCGACCACCTACCTCAACGACGTCCGGTTCGACCTCCGGCGGGGCGCGGCCGGGACCGCGTTCATCACCGACTCGTCCGACCAGGGCCCGAACGGGATCATCGTCGTCGACCTCGCCACCGGTCAGAGCAAGCGACGGCTGCACGACCACCCGAGCACCAAGGCCGAGACCGGCCTGCGCCTGATCGTCGAAGGGCTGGAGTTCCTGGAGCGCTCGCCGGACGGCGGGACCTCCCCGGTCACGATGGGCGCGGACGGGATCGCGATCGCCGCCGACGGCAGCCGGCTCTTCTACTGCTGCCTGGTCAGCCGCGTCTGGTGGAGCGTCGACGTCGACGCTCTGGTCGACCCGACCTACGCGGACGAGGAGGTCGCGGCGACCGTCCGCCACGAGGGCGACAAGGGCGGGGCCGGTGACGGGATGGAGACCGACGCGGACGGCCGGCTGTACGTGACCGACGGCGAGCACAACGCGATCCACCGGCGGCACCCCGACGGGTCCTGGGAGACCGTCGTGCACGACGAGCGGCTGCTCTGGCCGGACACGATGTCGGTCGCGGCCGACGGGAACCTGTACGTGACCGCGAATCAGCTCTACCGCCAGGACAAATACCGCGGTGGCGAGGACCAGCGGCGCAAGCCGTACGTCCTGTTCCGCACGCCGATCGGCTCGGGCCCGGTCGCGCTGCGCTGAGGCCGGAATGCGGGGAACCCGGCCGGACTTGGTCCGGTCATGGAGTGGTGCGCGCCCGCCGTGCCGGGTGACCCGGTCTCGAGCCTGCTGAACGGTCTGCGCTGGACGGCCACCGGCTACACCCGGCACGAGCTCGGGCCGGGCTCCGACCGGCGCTTCGCCGGTCGGGAGGCCCGCCTCCACGCGGTCGTCAGCGGGACCGCGACCGTCCGCGATCCCGCGGCCGCGGTCCGGCTCCGGACGGACGACGTCCTGCTGACGTTGCGGGGCGGCGACTACGCGGTGCGGGCCGAGACCGACACCGTGCTGGTCAGCGCGGCGCTCGAGCCCGACACCGGACGGGACGCCCAGCTGGCGGCGCTGCCGGCCTGGCTGCTGAGCTGCGAGTTCAGTGCGAAGGAGCCGCTGGCCTCGGTGTTGCTGGCCCGGATCGAGGCCGAGGTGGCGTCGGGGCGGCCGGGGGTCGCTCCGGTGGTGACCCAGCTGGCGAACGTGGTGGCGGCGATCGCGCTGCGAACGTGGGTCGAGGGCGGGTGCGACGTCGAGAACCGGCACTTCGCGGCGGCCGACCCGGACATCGCCCGGGTGCTGGAGGCGGTCCGGGAGCGGCCCGGGGACCCGTGGACGGTCGCCGACCTGGCCCGGGTGGCGCACGCTTCGCGGTCGGCGTTCGCCGAGCGGTTCCGGGCGACGCTGGGGGAGTCGCCGGCCCGGTACGTGCTGCGGGTCCGGATGGAGCGGGCCAAGCGGATGCTGGCCGACGAGGGGGTGTCGGTGGCGCGGGCCGCGGTCGCGCTCGGGTACACGTCGGAGGCCGCGTTCAGCCGGGCGTTCCGCCGGGTCCACGGCACGTCCCCGGGAACCTGGAGCCGATCCACCCGCCGCCCACCTAGTTAGACCCCGCCGCCGTGCGGGGCGGCGGGGTGGTGGGGGGTCAGCGGCGGCGGAGGGTGGCCAGGGTGGCGCCGCCGAGGACGGCGGACAGGCCTCCGGCCAGTAGTGCGGCGCGGACGCCCGCGTGGTCGACGAGGAGGCCGCCGGCGAATGCCCCGGCCGCGATCGCCGCCTGGAACACCGCGATCATCAGGCCGCTCGCGCTCTCCAGACGGTCGGGCTCGGTGCGGGCGACCCAGGTCTGGAACGTCGTCGGCACCGCCCCGAACCCGACGCCCCAGGCGAACACGGCGACGAACACCAGCGCGAGCGATCCCGAGCCGGCTGCGAACCCCCAGGTCGACGCCCCGATCAGCAGCGGCACCCCGAGCACGAGCAGCGTCAGCCGCCGGTCGGCCAGCGGCCCCGCGACCAGGTTCCCGACGACGTTCGCCACCCCGTACACCAGCAGCAACGCGGCCAGCACCCCGGCCGACAGCCCCGGCACCAGCGCCGCGGCCGGCCGCAGGTACGTGAACGCGGCGAAGTGCCCGCCCGCGACCAGCGCGATCGCCACCAGCCCGACCGCCAGCACCGGCCGGCGCAGCGTCCCGAACAACGTCGACAGGCCCGGGAAACCGGACGGAGGCACCGCGGGCAGCCAGCGGACCTGGGCGAGCACGGCCGCGCCGCCGGCCGCGGCGGCGAGCCAGAACACCCCGCGCCACCCCCACACCTCACCCAGGTACGCGCCGAGCGGCACCGCCGCGACGGTCGCGACCGTCGTCCCGGTGTTGACGACGGTCAGCGCGCGGCCGAGCCGGTCCGGCGGGACGAGGTGCGAGGTGACCGCGATCGCGAACGCCCACGACCCGGCGATCGCCGCGCCGAGCAGCAGGCGCGCGGCCAGCAGCCCCCAGAAGCTCGGCGCCACCGCCACCAGGACGTTCGACACGACCGCGAGCGTGGTCAGCCCGATCAGCACCTTCCGCCGGTCGGCCCGGGGCAGCAGGACCGCGATGGTCGGCGCGGTCAGGGCGCCGACCAGCGCGGTCGCGGTGACGGCCTGGCCCGCGGTGCCCTCGCTGACCCCGAGGTCGGCGGCGATTCTCGGGAGCGTGCTGGCCGGCAGGAACTCGCTCGCCACCAGCGTGAACAGCCCGAGCCCGACGGAGCTGACCGCGGGCCAGTCGGCTCGCACCGCCGGGGTGAGATCGGTTGTGGTCACGTTCTGTGCTCCTCGGATCGGCCGGATGATGCCGATTCGAGGCTGCTGCGCCATGGGGCCCGCTACTTGATCGAACGTCCGGGGAAAGCGCCCGATCGTCCGGACCTGGATCGCCGGTACGACGCCGCGCGCATCGAGGCCAGCGGCTCCGGGAGCACCAGGCCTGGAATCGGGTTGCGGACCGGGTCGAACGAGAGGTCGTCGGCGAGATCGGCGGTGAGCTCGAGCCGCCCGAACCTCCGCCAGGCGCCTCGTGGGGCGGCCACGACCAGGTCGAACGCCGGCGGCGCGGGCAGCGCGGCGACCATGACCAGCCCGGCCGGGGCTCGGTACGGCGTGACGCTGGTGTAGACCGCGCGGTGCGGGTCGCGGCGGAAGCGCAGGACGTGCCGCGACACCGGGGCCCGGCCCGCGGTGGACAGGAGCAGGTCGGCGGGGTTCCCGTCCACCTCGGTGCGGAGGGCCAGCCCGAGGACGTCGGGAAGGGCGGACGGGAACCCGCCGGCGCGGGAGAGCCGGACGACGACCTCGTCGGTGCCAGGGGTGTCGAGCCAGCCGACGCCGGTCGGGTCGGTCAGGCCGGAGCGATGGACCCGGCCGCGGTGCAGCGATCCCGTCGGGTGCAGCGCCTTCGCGCCCCGCACCCGCGCCACCAGGCCGAACGCGGCTCCGACGACGCGCGCGAGGCCCGCGACCGCGGCCGACGGCCGCTCGCCGGGCCGCGCGGCGGGTCGCGCGCCGGGCCGGTCGCCGGGCCGGTCGCTGGGCCGGTCGCTAGGCCGGTCGCCGGGCTGCTCGCCCGGCCGCTCGGCGAGCGCGCCGGGGGCCGAGACGGGCGACGGCGGGGTGTCGGTAGGCATAGCCGCGGACTACCCGCTGACGCGCCACCCTCACCTGTCCGCCCGACCGCGCCCGCCCGCGCGCCCCACCGCGCCCGCCCGCGCGCGCGACCGCGCGGCCGGGCGGGCCGAGCCGAGCCGAGTCGAGCCGAGCCGAGCCGAGCCGGGCCTAGCCGAAGCCGGGCCGAGCCGGGCCGAGCCGAGCCGGGCCGGGCCCAGCCGGGCCGGGCCGAGCCGGGCCGGGTCGGGCGGAACCGGGCCGGGTCGGGCGGAACCGGTTACGCCGAGGCGGTCTCCTCGGGGGCTCGGTGGGCGCCGTAGACCAGGCCGAGGAAGCGTTCGACCGCCTCGGCGCAGGCGTGGGCCCGGGGCGAGCTGAAGATCTCGAACGCGTGCTGCGCACCCGGGAACTCCGCGTACGCGACCGGCGACGCCGAGACTCCGCGCAGCTCGGCCGCGAACTCCCGCGCGGTCCGCACCGGCACCAGCGAGTCGTTCGTCCCGTGCAGGACGAAGAACGGCGGCGCGTCCGACCGGATCGCGAACCGCGGCGAGGCGGCCCGGAACAGCTCGGGCGCCTCGGCCAGGCTCTGCTTGATCACCGAACGCTCGATCAGCCGCACCAGCCCGACGTCGTCCTCGTCGGTCCAGTCGTAGACGCCGTAGAACGGCACCGCCGCCACCACCGACGTGTCGACGTCCTCGAAGCCCGGCTGCCAGCGCCGATCCGGCGCGGTCAGCGCGTGCAGGGCGGTCAGGTGACCCCCGGCCGACCCGCCGGTGATCGCCACGAACGACGGATCGCCCCCGTAGGACGCGATGTTCTCCTTCACCCAGGCCACCGCCCGTTTGACGTCGACGATCATGTCCGGCCAGGTCGCCCGCGGGCCGAGCCGGTAGTTGACCGAGACGCACACCCAGCCCCGCTCGGTCAGGTGGGCCAGCAGCGGTAACGCCTGCTCACGCTTGTTCCCGACCGTCCACGCCCCGCCGTGCACCTGTACCAGCACCGGCGCTTTCCCGTCCCGGGGCAGGTCCGGGCGTCGCCAGACGTCCAAATGATTGCGGAGGCCGGCCGGGCCGTAGGGGATGTCGACGTCGAGCGCGTAGCGCCGCCGGACCTGGAACGTACGGACGACGCCGGGGCGCGGGCCGAGCGGGGCGTCCGGGTCGGGGCGGGCCGGATGCCGGACGTGGCGGCGGTAGTCGAGGCCGAACGCGCCGGTGAGCGCGTCGTCGAGGATCGCGGGCGCCTCGTCGGAGGCGCGGGCGACGCTCACCAGACCGGCCGCGGCGGCCAGCGAGAGGGCCAGGCCGACCTGGCCGGTGCGGGTCCGCAGGCCGCCGGCCGCGGCCAGGCCGAGCTGCGGCAGCAGCGTCGCGGCCGCGGCGGCGACCGGGAGCTCGGAGGTGAGGGCCCCGGCGGCGAACGACGGGATCGAGGCGCGCCCGGGCCCGGTGTACGAGCGGAGCGCGTTGGCCGTGTTCAGCGCGGACGTGACGCCGTGCAGCAGTCCGGCCGCACCGGCCACGGTGGTTCGGAGGGACATGACGCTCCTCTCAGCCCGGTACCGAAGAGTACCGAAGGTCGGGCGATTAATTCCCGGAGTTCTCGGGAAGCGCTTCCCGCGTGACGATCTGGCCCGGTTCTCCATATCCACTTGGCGCTTCGTACGACGGGGGAGGTACCAACTTCGCGTTGTTCTCGGAAGCCGCGGAGCGTGTCGAGCTCTGCCTGTTCGATGACGACGGGACCGAGACCCGGATCGACCTGCCCGAACGCGAGGCGCTGGTCTGGCACGGGTACCTGCCCCGGGTGGTCCCCGGGCAGAAGTACGGCTACCGGGTGCACGGTCCGTACGACCCGGCCGCGGGGCTGCGCTGCAACCCGAACAAACTGCTGCTCGACCCGTACGCGAAGGCCATCGACGGCGACTACCGCTGGGGCCAGGAGCTGTTCTCGTACGACTTCGGCGACCCGATGTCGTACAACGACTCCGACTCGGCCGCCGCGGCGATGCGCTCGGTGGTGATCAACCCGTTCTTCGACTGGGCCAACGACCGGCCGCTGCGGATCCCGTACCACGAGACCGTGATCTACGAGGCCCACGTCAAGGGCATGACCGCCCAGCACCCCGGGATCCCTGCCGACGTCCAAGGGACGTATTCCGGGCTGGCGCACCCGGTGATGATCGAGTACCTGCGCGGCCTGGGCGTGACCGCGGTCGAGCTGATGCCGATCCACCAGTTCGTGCACGACAGCGGGCTGTTGGAGCGCGGGCTCTCGAACTACTGGGGCTACAACACGATCGGGTTCTTCGCCCCGCACAACGGCTACGCCTCGTTCAGCGGCCACGGCGGCCAGGTGCAGGAATTCAAGTCGATGGTGAAGGCGCTGCACCGGGCCGGCATCGAGGTCATCCTCGACGTCGTCTACAACCACACCGCCGAGGGCAACCACCTGGGTCCGACGCTCAGCTTCAAGGGCATCGACAACGCGGCCTACTACCGCCTGGTGGACGACGACCGGCAGCACTACTACGACACGACCGGCACCGGGAACAGCCTCAACGTGCGGCACCACGAGTCGCTGCGGCTGATCATGGACTCGCTGCGGTACTGGGTCACCGAGATGCACGTGGACGGGTTCCGGTTCGACCTGGCGTCGGCGCTGGCCCGGGAGTTCCACTCGGTGGACCGGCTGGCCGCGTTCTTCGACCTGGTCAACCAGGACCCGATCGTCAGCCAGGTGAAGCTGATCGCCGAGCCCTGGGACGTCGGCGACGGCGGGTACCAGGTCGGCGGGTTCCCGCCGTTGTGGACCGAGTGGAACGGCAAGTACCGGGACACGGTCCGGGACTTCTGGCGCGGCGAGCCCGGCACGCTGGGCGAGTTCGCGTCCCGGTTCGCCGGGTCGTCCGACCTCTACGAGATCGACGGGCGGCGGCCGATCGCGTCGATCAACTTCGTCACCGCCCACGACGGGTTCACGCTGACCGACCTCGTCTCGTACGACGAGAAGCACAACGAGGCCAACGGCGAGGACAACAACGACGGCGAGAGCCACAACCGGTCGTGGAACGGCGGGGTCGAGGGTCCGACCGACGACCCGGAGATCGTGGGGCTGCGCGAACAGCAGAAGCGCAACTTCCTGGCGACGCTGCTGCTCTCCCAGGGCGTGCCGATGATCGCCCACGGCGACGAGCTGGGACGCACCCAGCAGGGCAACAACAACGTCTACTGCCAGGACAGCGAGTTGTCGTGGGTGGACTGGGTCGCGGCCCGCGAGAACGAGGTGCTGACCCGGTTCACCACGTCGCTGATCCGGCTGCGGGCCGAGCACCCGCTGTTCCGGCGGCGGCGGTTCTTCTCCGGGCAGCCGGTGGGCGACAGTGGCGTCGAGGACATCGTCTGGCTGCGGCCGGACGGCGACCCGATGGCGCCGGACGACTGGGTCGCCGAGGGGGCGCAGGCGATCGTCGTGTACCTCAATGGTCAGGGGATCCACGAGTCGGACGCGCTGGGTGAGCCGATCGTGGACGACTCGTTCCTGCTGCTGTTCAACCCGTCGGGGGAGGAGTTGACGTGCACGTTGCCGGGCGAGCAGTACGGGCATGCGTGGGAGATCGTGGCCGATACGGCGGATCCTCTGCTGGCGACGGCTCCGGATCTGGCTTCTGATCTGAAGGCGGGGGGCCAGACGGCGCTGCCGGCCCACAGCATGGCGGTGCTGCGCTGTAAGTATTAGGAGTGCGGGGCGGGAGCTCTCCGGCTCGGCTGAGGAATCGTTCCGCCGACCGGGGGGCTTTCGCGTCGAGCCGATGGCCGCTGCCGTGGTTCAGCGGAGGCAGGCGGCCTCCCTGCCTCCGGCGGCAGGATCGAGCGCGGGCCACCCAGCTTCGCCGGCGGCGACCCGCAACGAAGGCTTGCCACTCCGCATCTCTCGAGCCGGGGCTTCGCGACTTCGCGGCGGCCAGGGTTTGAACTCGTGCCGGTGGGACGCGGCGGTTACGAGAGTTTGATGGGGACTCCGGCGGTGCCTGGGGCGGCGTGTAAGTGGAGCTCGGTCGCGCGGAAGCCGGCCGGGACGGTGAAGACCAGGGCGACGGTCGCGGCCTCGTGGGGTTCCAGCGACGTCAGCGAGACCTGGCCGGCCACCGTCCGGTTCTCCGAGCTGACGAGTTCCTGGCTCTCCCCGTAGAACGAGACGAAGGCGGCCGTGCGGTTCTGGACCGTCACGGTCGCGGTGAGGGTCCGCGGGCCGGTCGACTGCAGCGAGCGCAGCTGCATCTGGAGGTCGCCGTCGGTGACCGGACGGGTGGTGCCCACGGTGGGCTGGCCGGTCTTCGCGGGGTTGCCGGCCCGGTCGCCGGCGTCGCCGTGGTCGCTGCCCAGGAACCGGACCGCGCCGGTGGTGATCGCCCAGATCGCGAAGATCACCACGACGAGGATCGCCGCGATCACCAGCACGCGATTCCAGGCCGGCGGTCGGCGATGCGACGGTTCACCAAGGCGCGCCACGGCAGGTCCCTTCTCGCCAGTTCAAGCCGGAATACCCGGCCGCACCCACCGGCAACCGACGGCCACGCCCACCGACGCCCGCCCACCGGCGCCCGCCGGCCGCGCCCGCCCACAGGCGTCCGCCGGCCGCGCCCGACGGGCGCACAACCGCCGCCCCACAGTGGATCATGGCCGCGCGGTGAATACCCGGTTACCGGGAATCTTCGCAGGTCAGCGTGGCCAGGAGAACAAGTTTCGCGCAAGGATCCCGCCAGCCGGGCCAGGGACGCTGAGCCGGCCAGTCTCCGACCGAAAGGCCGCACATGTCTCTCCGTACGATCCTGGCCCGCGGACGCCGCGTCTCGACCGCCGCCGCTCTCGGCGTCGCCCTCTCGATCGGCGCCGTCGGTGGCGCGACCGTCCTCGCGAACCCGGCGTCCGCCTCCCCGGGCGACCACGCCTGGTGCGACGACTACAAGTTCTCGATGGCCCGCAACTCGTCCGGCGCCTGCGTCGAGCTCATCCAGGTCTACCTGTACCAGTACGGCTTCGGCAGCTACCTCGACGGCCACGGCGGCGTCGACGGCGACTTCGGTCAGGCCACCGACAAGGCCGTGCGGGCGTTCCAGACCAAGTACAAGAAGGACGTCAAGTACGTCGACGGCGAGGTCGGCCCGCTGACCTGGGCCGAGTTCGGCAAGCTCGCGTAGCTCGGCGTCAGAACCCGAGGACCTCGACGGTGACGGCCGCGGTGTCGCCGGCGTCGAGGTCCTCGGCCTTCCGGACCGCCTTCTTGATCGGCAGCACGTACGCGCCGCGTCCCTTGTCGGGGAAGATCGACGTCGTCCAGGTCGTCAGGCCGATCCGGACGCGTACCCGCACGGCGCCGAACCCGGCCCGGAGCCCGGCGAACCGCGCGCGGATCTCCTCCGACGGCTCCTCGGGCAGGCTCACGAACGTCCACGTCTCGTCCCGGCGGGCGTCCCAGATCCACAGTTGCGCGTCGAACGTGATCACCACTCGGTCAGCCTGACACCCGGGTCCGACAGTTCCAGCAGCCTCAGCGCGTTCTGGGCCGGGGACCCGGGGGCGGCGGTGTACGCGAACAACGTCTGGTCGGGATCCTCGGGCAGCGTCAGGGCCTGATACGTGAGCGTCAGGCCACCAACCACCGGATGGTGGTACCGCTTCGTGCCCGACGTCCGGGCCAGCACCCGGTGGTCGCCCCACCAGCGCACGAACTCCTCGCTCTTCACCGACAGCTCGCCGACCAGCGCCGACAGGTCCGGGTCGTCGGGATACCGGCCCGCGTCCACCCGCAGCACCGCGACCGTGTCGGCCGCCACCTGAGCCCAATCCGGGTGCAGTGCGCGGGCGTTCTCGTCCAGGAACACGAACCGGGCGTAGTTGCGGTCGCGGGCGGCCAGCGCCGGGAAGTCCGCGATCAGCGCGCGGGCGATCCGGTTCGCGGCCAGCACGTCCATCCGTCGGCCGAGGACGAGCGCCGGGCTCGCCGTCGCGTCGAGCGTCTCGAGCAGTTGGAAGGTCGCGACCGAGACGCGCTGCGCGCGGCGCGGCGGTCGCCGGCGGCGGGCCGCCGGCGGTCGGGCGAGGTCGGAGAGGTGCGCGCGCTCGACGTCGTCGAGCTCCAGGGCGCGGGCGAGCGCGTCGAGGACCGCGTCCGACGGGTTGAGGTTCCGTCCCTGCTCCAGACGGACGTAGTAGTCGACGCTGACGCCCGCGAGCGCGGCCAGCTCCTCGCGCCGCAGGCCGGGAACCCGGCGGCCCGGCCCGGCCACCGACGGCTGGACGCGGGCGCGGCGGGACCGGAGGAACTCGCGCAGCTCGGCGTTGTGCACCACGACCCCAGTATCCGACGAGGTCGCCCCGGGGAGCCCGGCCCGGGTAGGAACGCTGGTCCTAGGGTGGAGAGGGCTCGCCCGAGGCCCCTGAGCAGGCGTTCCGGCCGCTGGAATGGCATCGCAACCGCTTCTCGGGAGGTCGACGCGATGTCCAGAATTCGATCCGCTCAGATCGACGAGCCCGGCGGGCCGTTCCGTCTCGTCGAGCGGGAACGGCCGGAGCCCGGCCCCGGCCAGGTCCGGGTCACGGTGGAGGCCTGCGGGGTCTGCCGGACCGACTCGGCGTTCGTCGACGGCGTGTTCCCGGTGTCGTTCCCGCTGGTCACGGGCCACGAGATCGCCGGCCGGATCGACGCCGTCGGGGACGGCGCCGACGGGTGGGAGGTCGGTGACCGGGTGGCGGTCGGCTGGTTCGGCGGCCACTGCGGGGTGTGCGACCCGTGCCGGGAGGGCGACTTCATCCACTGCGCGCGTCTGCAGGTCCCGGGCTGGGCGTATCCCGGTGGCTACTCGGAGGCGGTCGTCGTGCCGGCCACCGCGCCGGCCCGGATTCCCGACGCGCTGACCGCGGTCGAGGCCGCGCCGATGGGCTGCGCCGGGGTGGCGGTGTTCAACGCGCTGCGGCGCAGCAGCGCGCGGGCCGGTGACCTCGTCGCGGTGCTCGGCCTCGGCGGCCTCGGCCACCTCGGCGTCCAGTTCGCCCGGGCGATGGGCTTCGAGGTCGTCGCGGTGACCCGTGCGCCGGAGAGTGCGGCGGCCGAGCTCGGTGCCCACCACCACGTCGACGCCTCCCGGGGCGACGTCGCCGACCGGCTGCTGGGGCTGGGCGGGGCCCGGGTCGTGCTGGCCACCGCGGCCAGCTCCGACGCGATGACCGCGACGATCGACGGGCTGCGTCACGACGGGCAGCTCGTCGTGGTCGGCGCCGACCCGGAGCCGATCCGGGTCAGCCCCTTCCAGCTCATCTCGACCAGCCGGACCGTGCACGGCCACCCGTCCGGCACGGCCCGGGACGTCGAGGAGACCCTGCGTTTCGCGGCGCTCAGCGGCGTCCGTCCGAAGACCGAAACGGTGGGGCTGGACGACGTGGCGGATGCGTACGACCGCATGCTGGCGGGCAAAGCCCGCTACCGGATGGTGCTGACGACCGGAAGGTAGACCGATGAGGGCGCACTACCTCGACTACATCGCCGCGCTGAACGCGCGCCGGTTCGACGACCTCGGCGCGTACGTGGCCGACCGGCTGACCTACAACGAGCGGCCGCTGACGCTCGCCGAGTACCGGGCGTTGCTGGTCGAGGACGTGCGCCGGATCCCGGACCTGCACTACGACGTCCGGCAGCTGGTCGTGGAGGGGGAGACGGTCGCGAGCCGGATCCGGTTCGCCTGCACCCCGCGGGAGCCGTTCCACGGCCTGGAGCCGACCGGCCGTCCGGTCGTGTTCGACGAGCACGTGTTCTACCGGTTCGCGTCCGGCCGGATCGCCGAGGTCTGGTCGCTGCTCGATCTGGACGGGCTCAGACGGCAACTAGCTGCTCGCTGAGCGTGCCGCCCCGTACTCCGGCAGGTCGATCGCGTTCGCGGCCTTGTGCAGCGGCGCCATCGCCGCGGCCAGCAGGCGATCCTTGAACGGCAGGTGGTCCATCACCGCGAGCATCCGCATCGAGGCGCGGACCTGGCGCTCCGTGCTCAGCACCATCCGCTTGACGTTCGCCGGCCCGAGCTTCTGGTTCCGCTCGGCGAACGGACGCATCCGCCGCTCGTACCCGGCGAACCCACCCCCGGTCGCCAGCTCCCCGGCCAGCACGTACGCCCCCACCAGCGCGAGGCTCGTGCCCTGCCCGGACGCCGGCGAGGCGCACCAGGCCGCGTCGCCCACCAGCGCCACCGGCCCGGCCGACCAGCGGTCCATCCTCACCTGCGTCATCACGTCGGCATACAGATCGGGCGCGGAGCCGGCCGCCTCCAGCAGCGCGGGCACCTCCCAGCCCGAGCCCGCGTAGACGTCGCGGAGCGACGGCTCCGCCCCGGCGTACAGGAACATCGCCTTCGCGTCGGACGACCCCGCGGTGCTGTAGACGAGCGCGGTCCGGCCCGGACCGACGTAGGTGACCTCCTCGCGGTCGAGCCCCAGGTGGTTGGGTACCGAGCAGATCGCGATCCGGTAGCCGAGGTCGTGCCGGAACCGCTCCTCGGGCCCGAACGCGAGCGCGCGGGTCGTCGAGTGGACGCCGTCGGCGCCGATGATCAGGTCGTAGGACGCGGAGGACCCGCTCGCGAACCCGACCCGGTTCCCGTCGAGCGCGGTGATCGCCTCGCCGAAGCGGTACTCGACGTCGTTCCCGGTCAGGTCGTAGAGGACCCGGGTCAGGTCCCCGCGCAGCAGCTCGGCGTCACCGTGGGTCCGGCCGCCGAACGTGTCGCCGTCCATGCTCGCCACCCGCTTGCCCGAGCCGTCGACGACCGTGCCGGCCCGCACCTCGGTCCGTAACGACCGCAGCGTGTCCAGGATGCCCATCCGGGAGACGACGTCGATCGCGGCGCCGCGGATGTCCACCTTGTACCCGCCGTCGCGCAGGGCCGCGGCCCGCTCGACGACCGTGACCGCGAAACCGTGCCGGTGCAGCCAGTAGGCCAGCGAGGTACCGGCGATGCTGCCACCCACGATGAGAACCGAAGAAGTCATACGCAGACAGTACGACCGTCTAAGACGATCGTGCAAGACGTTCGTGTAAGGTCGGGGCATGGGAAATCGGGAGGACCTGCTCGACGCGGCCACGCGCTGCCTCGAGAGCAAGGGGTACGTGCGCACCAGCGCCCGGGACGTCGCCACCGCCGCGAACGTCAGCCTGGCCGCGATCGGCTACCACTACGGCTCCAAGGACGCGCTGCTCCAGGCCGCCCTCCGGCAGGCGCTCGAGCGCTGGGGCGACGAGCTCGCCCGCTCGCTCGCGGCCACTCCGCTCGACGACGACCCGGTCGCGCGCTTCACCGCGCTCTGGGACGCGATCGTCGCGTCGTTCGCCGCCAACCCGTCGCTCTGGCGGGTCCAGTTCGAGGTCCTGGCCCAGCCCGACCTGCCGGACGAGCTCCGCGGGCTGTTCCGGGACGCCCACCGGCAGGCCCGGCTGGGCCTGGTCGAGTTGTTCGGCGGCGCCCCGGACGGCGAGGCCCCGCGGGTCGGCGCTGTCTATCAGGCGCTGCTCGGCGGGCTGGCCGCGATCTGGCTCGCCGACCCGGCCGGGCCGCCGTCCGGAGACGACCTGCTCGCGGCAATTCGCGCGGTCGCATCCACATTGCACTAAACGCTGTTCGCCGTACCGGCCTTTCCCTGAAAATCCGGCAACGACGGGTATGAGCAGCGCAAACACAAAACATTGCCCCGCGGTAAATCCTGAGAGGAGGGTGTTGACTGAGGGTCGAAAAGAGGCCAATGTTCGGCGAGCGATACGCGTGAGCCGTTTTCAATTCGCAGCGGTATGCCTACGCGCGTTTCCGCTCATCACCATCGGCGGAACCAGCCTCAGACGACGGCCTCCTAAGGAGCTGATCGCGTGCGCAGGGCCGACTCACCCCAGCGATCCGGCTCCACGATCGGACGGCGGATCGTGCGGACGCTCGCGCTGCCGGTCGTCGCCGCGCTGGTGCTGCTGATCGTCATCGCGGGGATCCAGGTCGGCAACTACACCGCGGCCGCGGCCACCGCCCGCGCGGTCACGCTGGACCTCGCGGTCCAGGACCTCGTCCAGGAGCTCCAGACCGAGCGCGGCGTCACCGCCGGCCTGCTCGGCGGCAACGCCGGGTTCCGCGCCGAGCTCGCCCGCGTCCGCGACCGGGTCGACGACGAGCGCACCGCCGTCGAGAGGCTGGTCGAGGACGGCGGCGCGGTCGAGGACCGGGTCGCGGACGCCCTGCGCGACCTCGAGGGGCTCGCCGGAGTGCGGGCCGGCGCCGACACCGGCGGCGCCGCCCGGGCGGCCACGTTCACGTTCTACACGGCCCGGATCGCCCAGCTCAGCAACGTCGACTTCGGTCTGGACAGCTCGACCGACGGACAGCTGCGCAGCAGCGTCACCGCCCTCCAGGCGCTGGCCGACGTCAAGGAGGCCACCGCCCAGGAGCGGGCGTTCCTCAACGGCGTGTTCTCGGCCAGTGGATTCGGGAAGGGCGAGTTCCTGCAGTTCGTCACCATGCGGTCGGCCAAGGACGCGGCGCTGCAGACGTTCACCCGGTACGCGCCCGAGGACGCCCGCGCCTCGATGAGCTACGTCCTCGACACCGGGGCGGCCCGCGAAGCCACCTACTTCGAGACCGTCGCCCTCAACGCCGGCGACGGACGGCCGCTGCAGGTCAACCCGCAGTCCTGGTGGTCGGCGCTGACCACGGTCCTCGACGACATGCTCAGCCTGCAGCAGCACGTGGGCTCGGTGATCCGGGCCCGGGCCGAGACGCTCCAGAACGGCGCGACCGTCCGCGTCGCCGTGCTGCTCGCGGCCGTCCTGCTGTCGGTCGTCGGATCGATCTACCTCGCGTTCCGCGCGTCGCGGTCGATCGCGCGGCCGCTGGCCGCGCTGGCCGGGGAGGCCAACCGCCTGGCCGGACGGGCGCTTCCGGACGCGGTCCGCCGCGCGTCGGCCGGCGACGACGCCCCGCCACCACCGCCGGTCCTGGTCTCCAGCGGGTCGACCGAAGAGGTCCGGCAGGTCGCCGACGCGTTCGACCGGGTCCAGGCCACCGCCTACGCGCTGGCCACCGAGCAGGCCCGGCTGCGCCGCAGCAGCGCCGAGTCGCTGGCCAACCTCGGGCGGCGCAATCAGAACCTGCTCCGCCGCCAGCTCGGGTTCATCACCCGGCTCGAGCGCGAGGAGTCCGACCCGACCGGCCTGGCCAACCTGTTCGAGCTCGACCACCTCGCCACCCGCATGCGACGCAACGCCGAGAGCCTGCTGGTGCTGGTCGGCGCGGCCAGCCCCCGGCAGTGGTCGCAACCGCTGCCGGTCGCCGACGTGATCCGGGCCGCCGTGTCCGAGGTCGAGGAGTACCGCCGGGTGACGCTGCGCCGGGTCGACGACATCCAGGTCGCCGGGTCGGTGGTCAGCGGCATCGCGCACATGCTGGCCGAGCTGATCGAGAACGGGCTGTCGTTCTCGCCGCCCGACGAGCACGTCGAGATCCACGGGCGGCGGCTCGGCGACGGCTACCTGATCGCGGTGTTCGACCAGGGCATCGGCCTCAACCCGGCCGAGATCGAGCGGGCCAACCAGCGGCTGCGGGGCGAGGGCGACTTCATCACCGCGCCCGCGCGGTTCCTCGGCCACTACGTGGTCGGCCGCCTGGCGGCCGACATGGGCATCAGCGTCCAGCTCGCGCCGTCGCCGGTGACCGGGGTGACGGCCCGGATCACGCTCCCGCCGTCGATGCTGTCCGAGCCTCCGGCGGTGGAGGTCCCCGGCCCGGCCGAGCCGACCCTCGGCCGCCGTCTCCAACTGCACCAGGCCATTGCCGACGGGACGGGAGCGCGCCGATTCCCCGCCGCGGTGCCCGAACCGCGGTGGGCTCCACCGGTGAGTCCGGCGCCGATGGGTGCCGGGCCGGTCGGTGCGCCGCTCACCGTCGAATCGGTCGTCGTGGCCGGGCCGCTGCCGGTGCCGTCGCAGCGGCCGGGCAGCCCCGAGGTTCCGGCCTACAGCACGCTCAAGGCGCCGTCGTCGCTGGGCGTCGACCTGTACACGGTCGAGCCGGTCGACGACGCGGTCGAGCGCACCACGAACGGCCTGCGCAAGCGGACGCCGCGGGCCCGGCGGGCGACCACGACGACCGGGGCGCACCCGACCATCACCGCGCCGCCCGCGGGCGAACGCCCGGCGCTGCTCAACGAGTCGCCGGACGCGCTGCGGGCCCGGCTGGCCGCGTTCCGCGACGGCGTCCACCGCGGCACCAGCTCGACCTCCGACGAAGGAAGCCTTTCGTGAGCGTTGACACCTCCGCCGACCGGCACCAGTTCAACTGGCTGCTGGGCAACTTCGTGCACCAGACCGACGGGGTGCGGGACGCGGTCGCGGTGTCGTCGGACGGCCTGCTGATCGCCGCGTCCGACGGGCTCACCCGGGCCTCGGCCGACCAACTGGCGGCGATCGTCTCGAGCCTGGCCAGCATCGCCCGCAGCGCGTCCCGGCGCTACGACTTCGACGGGCTGAAGCTGATCATGATCGAGATGCGCCGGGGGTTCCTGCTGGTCTCGGTCATCGCCGGCGGGAGCTGCCTGGGCGTCGTGGCCGGGGGAGACAGCGACCTGGGGCTCGTCGGCTACGAGATCTCGCTGCTCGCCGACCGGTTCGGCGCGCTGCTCACCCCGGCGCTCATCGCGGAATCACGGCAGCACTTACCCCGATGACGCCCACCGAGCCGGAGGAGGATCCGGTCGTCAGACCGTTCATGCTCACCGGTGGGCGCACGCGACCCCAGCACGACGGCTTGCGGATCGAGACCCAGCTGCACGCCATCCCCGGGGCGCTCTCCGCGCCGCTGCGGTTCGAATCGCGGCGGATCGTCGAGCTCTGCCAGGCCCCGCGGAGCATCGCGGACCTCTCCGCGGCGCTCCGGGCACCGCTCGCCGTCGTGCGGGTGATCGTCGCCGATCTGGTCACCGACGGATACCTGCGGATCGACGAGCCGATCTCCGACTTCACGCCGGAGTTGATCGAAAGGATCAGGGACCGTGTTCGGGCGCTCTAGTGAGCCGATCGCACCGCCGATCGCCGTCAAGATCGTCGTCGGCGGCGGGTTCGGCGTCGGGAAGACGACGTTCGTCAGCGCGATCTCCGAGATCGAGCCGCTGATCACCGAGGCCGAGATGACCGAGCGGTCCATCGGGATCGACGACCTGTCCGGGGTCGCGGGCAAGACGACGACGACCGTCGCGCTCGACTTCGGCCGGATCACGCTCGACCAGTCGCTGCTCCTCTACCTGTTCGGCACACCCGGTCAGGACCGCTTCGCGTTCCTCTGGGACGACCTGGTCGACGGGGCCCTGGGCGCGATCGTGCTGGTCGACACCCGGCGGGTGGAGGACTGCTTCACCACGATCGACTACTTCGAGGAGCGCGACATCCCGTTCGTCATCGGCGTCAACGTCTTCGACTCCCGGAGCCGGTTCGAGCTGGAGGAGGTGCGCGAGGCACTCGGCGTCGAGCCCGACGTCCGGCTCGTCGAGTGCGACGCGCGGTACCGCGAGTCGGTGAAGAACGTGCTGGTGGCGCTCACCGAGGAAGTGCTGATGCAGCGGTTGACCAAGCAGCGGGCGGGGTCGTCGTGGTGACGCGGGTGGTGGCCCTGTTGACGATCCTGGTGCTGGCCGGGTGCGGCGCCCAGACCGCGATCGCCCCGCCGCCCGGCGTCCCCGAAGGCCGGTGCGGGACCGTGAACGTCGCGGTCAACCCCTGGGTGGGGTACGCGGCGAACGCCGCGGTCGTGAGCTACCTGCTCAAGGAGCAGCTCGGCTGCACGGTCGTGCGGAAGGACCTGACCGAGGCCGCGTCCTGGGAGGGTCTGGCCAACGGCGGGGTCGACGTGATCCTGGAGACGTGGGGTCACGACGCCGAGAAGAAGCGGTACATCGACGACACGAAGGTCGCGGTCGAGCTCGGGTTGACCGGCAACAAGGGCGTGATCGGCTGGTACGTGCCGCCGTGGATGGCGACGCAGTACCCGGACATCACCGACTGGAAGAACCTCGACAAGTACGCGGACCTGTTCCGGACCGAGCAGTCGGGCGGTAAGGGCCAGTTCCTCGACGGGGATCCGTCGTTCGTGACCAACGACGCGGCGCTGATCCGGAACCTGAAGCTCGACTACACGGTCGTCTACGCCGGGAGCGAGGACAAGCTGATCGCCGCGTTCCGCGCCGCGCAGACCGACCGCACCCCGCTGATCGGCTACTTCTACGCGCCGCAGTGGTTGCTGTCGGAGATCAAGCTGGTCCACATCGCCCTGCCGACGTACAAGCCGGGCTGTGACGCCGACCCGAAGACGGTGGCCTGTGACTATCAGCCCTACGACCTCGACAAGGTGGGGCGGAAGAAGTTCGTCGACTCGGGTAGCCCGGCGGCGACGCTGATCAAGAACTTCACCTGGACCGAC
Organism: Cryptosporangium phraense; assembly: GCF_006912135.1. Classification (NCBI taxonomy): domain Bacteria; kingdom Bacillati; phylum Actinomycetota; class Actinomycetes; order Cryptosporangiales; family Cryptosporangiaceae; genus Cryptosporangium; species Cryptosporangium phraense. The sequence goes on from NZ_VIRS01000021.1 coordinate 106,165, forward strand.
GAGGACCAGAACGCCGTGGCCAGGGATCTGACGGTGGGGAAGATGTCGCCGGACGCGGCGGCGAAGAAGTGGCTCGACGCCCACCGGGCGGTGTGGCAGGAGTGGATGCCTTAGCCGGGGAGCTGACCCGGTTCGAGACCATCCGGCGGTGACGCCCATCCGTTCGTGCAGCCGATCAGCTATGTCGGATGACGTTGCCGTCCACTTGGGGTGACTTATTCCGGCGCGAGTTTTCCTGATGTGTTTCCCGTGCTATCTATTCCACGGGGAAATGGCTGCGGGTGGCGGCCGACTGATGGGGGACTCATGGGGGAGCGGCAGCGCGCCTTCGGGCGCCGGCGGATCGCGATAGCGGTCACCGCTATTCTGACAATACTCGTCGGAATAGCGGTGACGCAGATACTCCATTCCGCACCGCGGGCCGACCGCCTTCGATTCGCAGATGATTCCGCTTGGCTCGCAAGTACGGCCGCTGGTTCGTTATCGCACGTCATGGCTACTGCCAGGACAGCTGACGCCACTGTCGACGTTGGAGCGTCGGGTGCCGATCTCGTGGTGGGTCGCACCGATCGCTCGGCCATCGTGCTGGATCGCGGCGCGCGAACCGTGTCGCGCATCGACGGCGCGCATCTCTCTGTGGCGCGTGCGAAAGAACTTTCGTGGAGTCCGGATACGATTCTGTCGCGGACTACCAGTGCGTACCTAGTTGACGTCTCTGCAGGCCAAGTCAGTTATATCGACCCTAACAGCCTTGATGAGCTGAAAGTCCCGATTCGGCTCGGGGTTGCGGTGGGAACGCCGATACTGACCGGTGACGGCTCTCTATGGATCCCTGTGCCCTCGACCGGGGAGATCATTCCGATTCGAAAGGGCCTCAGGGAATCAGCTGTCCGTGTCTCGCCTGACACGGCGGTGACCGAGATCGACGGCACGGTGTATGCCGTCGACGTCTTGCGTCGGGAACTGGTTCCGGTGCGGGGCGGCAAGCGAATCGGAGTCGCACTGACGGGATTGCCGCCCGATCCCGAGTTCATGGTCCCGGACGGACCGTCGGTTCGATTCGTCGCGGTGGAACAGCGATCTGCCGTACTCCACGTCGCGAATGCCGATGGTGAAGGCTATCGAGCGGTGAGCCTGCCTGTTCCGGGCGGTGGGGGCGGCGAGGTTCATTACGGAAAGCCTCTGACGGTGGGCGATTACGTCTACGTTCCCGATAACTCGACTGGTTCTCTGCTGAGCTACAACGTCCGGACCAGGCAGTTGTTGTCGTTGCCCATCACCGGTAGGCCGACGGAGCTCGAGGCCTTCCGGCAGGACGATCGAATCTGGGTGAACGATCCGGCCGGGCCGGCGGCCGCAGTCGTCACGGGTCAATCGGTCCATCGCGTCACCAAGTACCAGACGGTTGCGAAGCCGAGTCCGAGTCCGAGTCCTAGCCCGACGGCGAATTCACCGACATCGGCGACGCCGGACGACGTGTTGGCTGCGCCGGCCGGCAACGACGCCGGCGGAGCGATGACAACATCCGGACGGCCCTCGCCGCCCACGGACCGGGCGTTGGCGTCTCCGTCGCTGGGTACCGGGTCGTCGGCGGAGTCCCGACCCGCGGCGGGTCCGGCGGAGTTGCCGCCGGTGCCGGGGACCCAGCCGACGGGCGGTGCGCCGCTCGACGGCCCGGCCGCCGAGGAGCCTGCGCCATCGAGCCCGGGCACGGTCCCGGCGCCGGAGGAACCCGGTCCCGATCGAACTCCGGGACCGGATCCCGCTCCTGATGGCTCACCCGCGACGGAAGCCCCGTCGCCCGGCCCGGGCACCCCGTCCGGCACCCCGGAACCGACCACTCCGGGTCCTTCCGATTCTTCAGCGACGCCCGGACCTGAACCTTCTCCGACGACCGCCGAGCCCAGCCCGTCCTCGACGTCGGCCGAGCCGGATCCGACGTCCGAGCAGCCGCAGCCCGAGCCGTCGTCCGAGTCGCCCAGTCCGGAGCCGCCTCCGGTTTCGCCGCCCGGCGCAGTCTCCGTCTCGGTCTCGTCCGGACCCGGCTACATCGATGTCTCCTGGTCCCCTCCGAGCGACGGCGGCCCGACAGTGTTCTACATCGTCGCCTGGCTCGACACGACCGACGGCAGCTCGGGTGGCGTCCCGGTCTTCGACCCCGGAGCCACCAGCTACCGGATCACCGGTCTCAAGGCCGGTGACCAGGTACTCGTCGGTGTCGCGGCCGGCAATGAGTCGGGCCAGGGCCCGAACTCCTTCGTAGAAGCCACCGTTCAATGACCTCGACCTCACAGGAGCACCCGATCGTGTCCACCGCCTTCCACCGGGCCGAGAGCGCCGTGCCGCCGCACGACCAGATCGTCGCGTTCGCCACGTCCTTCCGGGACGTCGTCCGGAACGTCGAACAGGCCGTGCACGGGAAGACCGCCACGGTCGAGCTGGCCCTGATCTGCGTCTTCGCGCAACAACACATTCTGATCGAGGACGTGCCTGGCGTCGGCAAGACGCTGCTGGCCCGTTCGCTGGCCGGATCACTGGACCTGCCCTGCCGTCGCATCCAGTTCACCCCGGACCTGCTTCCGGCCGACGTGACCGGCTCGATCATCTACGACCAGCGAAATCATGCCTTCGACTTCCGGCCGGGGCCCGTCTTCACCAACGTGCTGATCGCTGACGAGATCAACCGCGCTTCTCCGCGCACGCAGTCGGCGTTGCTGGAAGCCATGGAGGAGGGCCAGGTCACCGTCGACGTGGAGTCCCGGCCGCTACCCTCTCCGTTTCTCGTCGTCGCCACCGAGAACCCGATCGAGATGCAGGGCACCTATCCGTTGCCGGAGGCTCAACTCGACCGGTTCCTCATTCGGGCCCGGCTCGACTACCCGGACGCCGAGGCGGAGGGCGCGATCCTTCGGGACGCTCGGACCGGTAGCCGTTTCCCGACCGTGTCGAAGGTGCTGACCGGCAGCGACGTCCTCGATCTGGTGGAGATCGCCCGTCGTGTGGAGGTCTCCCCGGCGATCGATGCCTACGTGATGCGGCTCGTGGCCGCGACCCGGTCGAGGCCGCAGGTCCGGCTGGGCGCCGGCCCCCGGGGAAGCATCGGGTTGATGCGGGCATCTCAGGTCCGGGCCGCTTCCCTGGGCCGGACCTTCGTCGATCCGGACGACGTGAAGGCATTGGCCGTCCCGGTGCTCGCCCATCGGCTCCTGCTGTCCGGTGACGCCGAGCGACGGGCGACCTCCGCCGAGGAGGTGATCCGGGAGATCGTCGACGAGCTGCCGGTGCCTCGGGCGCTCGGTCTCCACGGGCGCCCATGAGCAGGCAGACACCGACCGGCGACGGTCGGATCGCTACGGCTCCTACCGCGGACGGGTACGGAGTGGGGGTTGCCGTCGCCGTCCTCGCGGTGGCCGCCATCGGCCTGGGTTATCCGCAGTTCCTGCTGCTCGTGCTCGGAGGAGTGGCGGCCGGCGTATTCGCCGTGGCGTGCACCTGGCGTCCGCCCGGCGTCGACGTCGTCCTCAGGGTGAAGCCGGATCACATCTCCCGCGGCGAGCATGCGGACGCGGCGATCGAGCTGACGAATCGCGCGACGCGGTCGTCGCCGCCGTTCCAGATACTCGTGCCGGTCGGCGATACGTCGGTCTCGATCGCCGCGGGCGCCGTCCCGGCCGGGTCGCGGGTGGAGGTGCAGGTTCCGCTGACCGGCCGGCGTCGCGGTCCCTTGGACGTCGGCCCGGTCGTGCTGCGGCGGACCGATCCGCTCGGTCTGCTCAGCCGCCGGTGGTCGACGCATGCCGCCGCCACGCTGCTCGTGCTGCCGGTCCGGCGCGATGTGCCGATCCGGGACCTCGCCGAAGCCGATACCGGGTCGGCACTGTCCGGCGGCCGGGCGTACTCGGGTGGCGTCACGTTCCAAGGGATCCGCAAGTACGTGGCCGGGGACGATCTCCGCCGCATCCACTGGCGTTCGTTCGCGAAGACCGGTGAGCTGATGGTCCGGGAGGAAGCCGCACACGGGGACCCCGCAGCGATCGTCCTGCTGGACGCCCGCGCGGCCTCCTACGGGTCGCCCGCGGAGCGCGCCGACCGATTCGAGCTCGCCACCGACGTCGCGGCCTCGATCGTCCTCGCCGCGTCGGCTCATGGCTACCGGGCCCGGCTGAGCGTCTACCCCGAGGACACGGACGGCCTCCACCTTCCGTCGGTCAACCGGCTGCTGGCGACTCTGTGCACGGCCCGGCTGAGTGAGGAACCGGCCGCTCGCGAGTTGCCCTTCGCCCGGATCGTCATCTCCGGGACGTCGGCGGACCTCGACATCTCGTCCACCGGGCGCTTCCGCGGGGCCACGATCGTCCAGGTCGGTCCGGCCGGGGCGTTGCCGTCGACGGGTGGTGACACCGACGTCGTGTCGGCGCCCGACCTCGATCAGTTCGTAGCCGCCTGGTCGGATCGGGCGGTTCGTCGATGAGCGTCCCTATCCGTCCACTGACGATCTGCGGCCTGCTCGCGGGCATTGCCGGGCTCAGCTTTCACCGCGGGTTCGAGCTCGGGTCGCTGATCGCTCCGGTGCTCCTGGCCGCGGTCCTCCCGGTCGTCGCGGTCGGCGTTCAGTGCGTCCGGGGCCGGCCCGGACTCGTCGTCGGTGTGGTCGTCTCGGCGGCGCTGTGGCTGGTCGTCGTCACGGTCACGCTCTTCCGGCCGAGTGAGGGTGTCCCGACCCTCGCCGCAATGCGCGATCTCGGAGATGCCCTGCTACACGGCTGGTCCCGATTCCTGGACGTCTCCCTGCCGGCCCCGGCGCGACCCGACCTGCTCCTCGTCCCAGAAGTCCTCACCTGGTGTGCGGCGTCGTCGGCAGCCGGACTCGTCGTACGAACTCGCAGCCGCTTCGGCCCGGCGCTCCCGGCGGTCGGCGTGTTCGTCGTCGCAACTGTGCTCACGGTGCCGGGACCGGGGCCGGTCCTGATTTCGGCGGCGGCACTGGCCATCGGGGTCTGCCTCCTTGCGCTCAGCCGGTCCGAGAGTGTGCTGCCGGCGCCCGGCTTGCGGAGGCGGACGGCTCGGGCGCTGTCGGTCGGGGCCCCGTTGGTCGTCGCGTCGACGACGATCGTCCTTGCGGCCGGCTGGCTGCCTCTACCCGCGTCCACGCCGTACGACCCCCGCGACGCCGTCCGGACGCAGGTCGTCGGGCTGACCGAGAGCGACCCGTTGTCGCGCGCGCAGTCGTGGCTCTCCCAGCCGGGCCGGCCGCTGTTCACCGTGGCGTCGGAACGGCCTCGGAATCTCTCGCTCGCCGCGCTGAATCGATTCGACGGCGAGAGGTGGTCCTCGTCGGCCGAGTTCGTGTCGCCAGGACTGCGGCTCCCCGGAGCCGACCGGACGGCCGGCCCGACCGAACGGGTCCGGGAGACCATCACGGTTCAGGGGCTCGACGGCTCGCTCCTCCCGGCGACCAGCACCCCGATCGAGCTCGACGGCGTGCGACCGCGGGTGGACCCGGACAGCGGGACCCTGCTCAGTTCCGGGCCGCTAGGGCGCGGCCTGACCTACGCAGTGGTCTCGGATGTTCCGAAGCCGGTCTCGGCGCGGACACTGGCGTCGCTGCGAGAGGCCACCGACTCATCGGCCCGTTCCGCGGTCGCCCTGCCACCCGGGACGCCGTCGGCGCTCACCCTGCTGGCGCAGTACGCCACCCGGTCATCGAACGGTGCGTTTCAACGCGCCGCCGATCTCGAGGCCTACCTCCGGGCCAACTACCGCAACAACCCGTCAGCGTCTCCGGGCGTCTCCTACGGACATCTGACCGAGTTCCTCGGGGGCTCCCACGGAGGGACCTCGGCGCAGTTCGCGGCGACCTTCGCTGTAATGGCCAGGTCTCTTCGGTTACCGACCAGGATCGTGGTCGGCTTCGTCCCCGGCACAACGGTGCCAGGGACGTCGCTCCGGCAGGTCCGCACGGACGACGTACTCGTGTGGAACCAGGTCAAGTTCGCGGGCCTCGGATGGTTCTCGTTCTTTCCGACGCCGAACAAGTCCGCGCGGGAGAGCCCGGACGCCGCCGTGCTTCCCGCACCGGGCGAGACCGCGGCCCGGGCGGCGGCGGTGGCCGCGGCCCGCCGTCTGCCACCGGCGCATGCCCAGGCCAGGGCGCGAACCGGCGCCTTCGACGCCCCTGTTCATCGAGAGGCGCTCGTGGTATTGGCGTTCCTCGTCCCGCTCGCGCTGTACGTCGCGGTCATCGTCCTCGTGCCGGTTCTGCGGCGACATCGTCGACGGTCCACCGGGTCGGCTCGGCATCGGCTCGTCGGAGCCTGGTGGGACGGGCTGACCGAGCTGGACCGGACCGGCGCCCTCGTTCCTTCCTCGGCCACCGCGAGCGAGGTCGCCGTCCTCGGGGGCCGCACCTCTGCGGCGATCGGCCCGGTCTTCGCGCAGCTGGCTCGGGACGCGGACCGAGCGCTGTTCTCGAACGACCCGGTGTCCGCCGACCAGGCCGCGTCCGCGTGGGCTCGGGCCGACGAGATCCGAGCAGTCCTGCGCCGGGGCCAGAAACCGGGCGCACGGCTCGGCTCGCGACTGTCGGTCCGCGCGCTGCGCATCCCGGCGGGGTGCCGGCATGACTGAGCAATCGCCGCGTACGTACACCTACGACGCGTTCATCACCTACAACGCGAGGGCGGACTCTGAGCTCGCCCCAGCCGTCCGGCGAGTTCTTCACCGGCTCGGCCGACCGTGGTACCGGCCGCGGGCTCTCCGAGTGTTTCTCGATACCGCCGAAATGGCCTTCGAGGAGAGTCTTCCAGTGGCGATCACCGAGGCCCTCCTCGATTCGCGCTACCTGATCCTGCTGGCCTGTCCGGAGTCAGCCGCGTCCGTCTGGGTCGGCAAAGAGACCGCGATCTGGCTCGAGCACCGCTCCGCCGCGGACATCGTCGTGGTCGTGACCGGCGAAGAGGAATTGGTCTGGGACGAGTCCGCGAACGTGCTGACCGGGCCGGCGCTCTCCGAGCCGGTCCGGACAGCGATCACCGCGCAGCCGCGGTGGGTCGACCTTCGCTGGGCCAAGCACGAGGAGCACGGCGCCGATCACCCGGGATTCCGGGACACGGTCGCCGAGATCGCCGCGCCGCTGCACGGCATGTCCAAGGTCCAGCTCGTGGGCGAGGACCTCCAGCAGCAGCGACGTTCCCGCCGCATCGTGCGGACCACGATCGCGGCGCTGGTCGCTCTCGTGCTCGTCATCGGTGGGCTGGCCCGGTACGCGGTGGAGCAGCGTGACACCGCTCGCGGGCAGACCGCCCGCGCGGTGTCGCAGCGCGTCGCGGTCCGCTCCGACGAGGTTCGATCCACCGACCCGTCGCTCGCGGCGCAACTCGCGCTGGCGGCCTACCGAGGTTCGCCGACCACGGAAGCGGCGAGCAGCATGCTCACCGCGGTCAGCACGAGCCTGGACTCCCGCGCGCTCGGTCACGCGTCCGGGGTGACGGCGGTCGCGGTCAGCCCGGACGGCGCCGTCGTGGTGACCGGAGGACTCGACGACGCCCTCCGTTTCTGGGTGCGGGGACGTACTGGTGGGCTCACACTCGCCGCTCGGCGCACCGCCGGCGTGCTGGGAGTGTCGGGATTGACGTTCGCACCGACCGGCCGCCAGCTCGCCGTAATCGGAACGACCGGGGTTCTGACGATGGTCGACGTCCGGGTTCCACGCCTGCCGGCCGTCGTGGCCACCGTGCGGACCCGACACGCCCAGATCTTCGACGTCGTGTCCGGCGCCGACGGCGTGGTGGCGACGGCGTCCAAGGACGGCACCGTTCTTCTCTGGGACGTCCGAACACCATCTCGCCCGATACTGCGTCACACGCTCTCCACCGGGCGGTACCTCGGTGGCATCGACCTGGCGGCGGACGGTCGCACCCTCGCCATCGCCTACCGCGGGGCGACGCCGAGGATCGAGCTGGTCGACGTGGCCCGAGGCCGCACCACGAAGACGCTCCCGGTACCTGTTGACACGTCCGATGACGTGCTCGCCCGGTATTCCCCGGACGGTCACCAGTTGGCCGTGGTGTTCGACCACGCGTTCGGTGTGTTCGATCTCGCCGGTGCCAATCCCCGGTTCACGCCGCTGCCGACCGTGCACGCGGGCCAGATCACGGTTCTCCGGTTCAGTACCGACGGCAGCCGGATCGCGACCGGTTCGCAGGATCACCTGGTCGTGCTCTGGGATGCCCACCGGCTGCGCGCTCTCCTCAAGCTGGCGCATCCGGCCCTCGTCACCGACCTGGTGTTCGTGCCGGGGAGCACCACGGTGGTGACGGCGGCCGACGACGGCGCCGCGCGGGTCTGGGATCCTGATCGCCGACTCACCACGACCGAGACCGGACCGATCTGGGCCATGGCTCGCAGCGCCGACGGCCGCCTGCTCGCCGAGGCAGGGTCGGATCGGTCGGTCGTGCTGTGGCGGGTCGTGCCCGGGCGGCCGATCGTCGAGATCGGGCGGATCAGCGGCCTGCCCGGCCGGGTCGACTCGCTGGCTCCGACCCCCGACGGGCGCCGGGTCATCGTCCACTCGGCCGTGACCGAAACCAGCAGCCGCGTCCAGGTGTGGGACGTCAGTCATCCAGCGAGCCCGGCGCTGATCACCACGCTCGGCGTTCACGACGTCAGCGCGGTCGCGCTCAGCCCGGACGGCACCACCCTGGCGACCGGACACCATAACGGCGCCGTGCGCCTGTGGTCCGCGTCCGACCTGCGAGGCTCCGCGCCGAAACAGAGTCTCCTGCTGCCGCTCCGGTCATCACCGGTCTGGACCCTCAGGTTCAGCCCGGACGGCCGGCAGCTGGCGGCCGCGAGCAAGGAACGCGCGACGTACCTCTGGACGGTCGCCACGCCGGAGGCGTTTCCCCGAATGGTTCCGTCGGCCGACGATTCGGCGACGGCAGTCGCGTTCAGCCCGGACGGTAGATACCTGGCGACCGGGGCACCCCAGCACGACGTCCAGATCTGGGACGTGGCGACCGCACCGTACCGCGGTCCGATCGCTACGCTCCACGGGCACACCGACGGCATTTATGCGCTGGCGTTCAGCCCGGACGGACGGACTCTGGTGAGCGGCGGGCGCGATCACACCGTGATCGTCTGGGACGTCGCCGACCTACGGGCCCCGGCGCTCCGCGCCCGACTGACGTCACCGGGCGGTGAGGTGGCGGCGCTGGTGTTCCTCGACTCCCACACGGTGGCGGTCGCGGACCAGACCGTCCGGCTCGTGGAGACGAGCCTCGCCCGCGCGTCCAGTCTGGTCTGTGACTTGGCCGGGGACGGGCTGACCGCGGCCGAGTGGCGGGTCTACCTGCCCGAGTGGACGTACGACAAGCCGTGCTGATACCTCGCCGCGGACTCTCCGCCCTGATTCTGGTTCTCGCCACGGCAGTGATTCCGGGCGGAGCGGGCACGTCGCCGCACTTGCCGGCCAGGTACACCGATGCCCAGCAGACCGTCGACGCGGCCCGGACCGCCCTGCTCAGCACCGCCGGTGTGCGGGTCGTCGGCGTCGAGGAGTACCGAGGGCGCCGGATCGATGCCGACTACCGGTTCGGGCCGCACGAATGCCAGGCGTTCGGCCGGATGGAGGCCGGAGGCTGGGAGGTCCGCCGGGTCGACGGAAGCACGTTCGTCCGCGTCGATGCGGGCATGCTCGTCGCGAACGGGCTTCAGGACCGCGCCGCCGAGTTGGTCGGAGGACGATGGCTGCAGGTGACGGCCTTGGTGCCGAAACTCCCGGGTGCCGATGCGGTGACCCTGGACGGCCTCCTCCGGACGTTGCCGTTCGACGCGCTGCGCGGCGGGCGGGTGGTCCCGGTCGCGTTCCGGGGCGAGGCTACCGCGATGGTCGTCGCCTCCTCCGGCGCTTCCATGCTCGTCCATGTCGGGACCGATCCGTATCCGATCCGGATCGTGGTACCGGCTGCCGGTACCAGCTACGAGTTCCGGAGTTACGGCGAGGCTCCGCACGTCGTCGCTCCCGCTGATGCGTTCGACGTCACCGGTTTCCACGATGTCGATGGGAACTGAGTGGTGACGGGTCGGTCCGCGGCCCGGATCCCATGACACCAACCCGCAGCTCTTCGGCCCGGACCGGATCGATCTGTGGAAACGTCAGACCGGCCGCAACCCGGGAGGTCCGCATGACCACTCCGCGCACCGTCACGATCGACGGCGCCGCCGTCGAGACCGCGAAACACTTCGACGTCGTCAACCCCGCCACCGGTACCCCGTTCGCCGAGGCCCCGGCCATTTCCGAGAACCAGCTCGACGCGGCCGTCCGCGCCGCCGACGCCGCCTTCGGCACCTGGCGCCGCGACGAGGGCGTCCGCAGGCAAGCCCTCCTCGACGCCGCCGACGCGGTCGACAAGGCCCGCGACGAGCTGGCCGCGATCCTCACCACCGAGCAGGGCAAACCGCTCAAGGAGGCGGTCGCCGAGACGTACGCGGTCTCGATGTGGCTGCGCTACTACGCGTCCCTCGAGCTCGCCCCGGAGATCGTCCGCGACGACGCCAAGGGCTACGCCGAGGTGCACCGCCGTCCGCTCGGCGTCGTCGGCGCGATCACGCCCTGGAACTTCCCGCTGACGCTGGCCATGTGGAAGATCGCGCCGGCGTTGCGGGCCGGCAACACCGTCGTCGTCAAGCCCTCGCCGTACACGCCGCTGGCCACGCTGAAACTCGGCGACGTCCTGCGCGACGTGCTGCCCCCGGGCGTCCTCAACGTGATCAGTGGCCCGGACCCGCTGGGCGCGAGCCTGACCGCGCACCCGCTCGTCCGCAAGATCAGTTTCACCGGGAGCACCGCGACCGGGAAGAAGGTGGCGGCCGCGGCCGCGACCGACCTCAAGCGGGTCACGCTCGAGCTCGGCGGGAACGACCCGGCGATCGTCCTGCCGGACGCGCCGATCCAGAAGCTCGCGCACTCGCTGTTCTGGAGCGGTTTCATGAACAACGGCCAGGTCTGTCTGGCCGCGAAGCGGCTCTACGTGCACCGCGACCAGCACGACGACCTGGTCGACGCGCTGGCCGACCTGGCCCGGACCGTGCACGTCGACGAGGGCACGGCCGAGGGCGTCGAGCTCGGCCCGATCAACAACAAGATGCAGTTCGACCGCGTCTCCGGCCTGGTGGAGGATGCGATCGCGCAGGGCGCGACGGTCGCGGCCGGTGGCGCGCCGCTGGACCGCCCGGGGTACTTCTTCGCCCCGACGATCCTGACCGGTCTGTCGGACGGTGTCCGCATCGTCGACGAGGAACAGTTCGGTCCGGCCCTGCCGGTCCTGGTTTACGACGACGTCTCCGACGCCGTCGCCCGCGCGAATCGCACCAGCTACGGCCTCACCGCCTCGGTCTGGTCGGACGATCCGGACGCCGCGGCGGCGATCGCCCTGGAGCTGGACGCCGGGCAGGTGACCGTGAACTCGCACGGCACCGCGGTGACGCCGGATCTGCCGTTCGGCGGGCACAAGTCGAGCGGGATCGGCGTCGAGAACGGGCCGTGGGGGCTGCTCGGCTTCACCGAGATCCAGGTCCTGGCCGGGCCGTCCCGTCAGAAGGCCTGACCGGCGCGGTGACGGCGGACGCGTCCGCCGTCACCGCGCGGCAGCGATCGCCGGAGGCCCGGCCGGGACGCCGATCGGGAGCGAGACCTCGACGGCGTAGCCGCGGTCGCCGTCCGGGCCTGCGGTCAGGTGACCGCCCACGCTGGCCGCGCGTTCACGCATGCCGACGAGTCCCCGGCCGGTCGAGAGTGCGCTGACCTGGCCGCCGGCCGGGACCTCGTTGCGCACCACGAGGTCCAGCGTCCCGGCGCACCACCCGATCCGGACCCGGATCGCCCGCTCGGGGTCGCCGTACCGGGTCGCGTTCGTCAACGCCTCCTGCACGATCCGGTACGCGCACAACCCGACGCCCGCATCCAGCGGCACCGGTGCGCCGTCCTCGGCCAGCACGACGCGGCGCCCGCTCAGCCGCACCTGCTCGACCAGCACCGGGACGTCCTCGATCCCGACCGGCGCGGACGTGGGCTCGGGTCGGTCGTCGGACGGCGCCAGCACCGCGAGCATCCGGCGCAGCTCGACGACCGCCTGCTGCCCGAGCGTGCCGACCGCGTCGAGCGCGGTCTCGGCCCGGTCCTGGTCGACCCGCAGCACCCGGGCCGCTCCGGCCGACTGCAGCATCATCAGCGTCACCGTGTGGGCGACCACGTCGTGCAGGTCCCGGGCGATCCGGCGACGCTCGGCCTCCACCGCGTCGGCGGCCGCGCGCTCGGCGGCCAGCACCCGTTGCCTCCGGGTCCAGGCGACCCACCGTCCGGCGCCGAACACCGTGAGCGTCAGCAGCGACGAGAGCACGCCCGCGACGACCAGCGCGTCGGTCCGGTCGGCGGGCGCCGCCGACGCCCGCTCGGTGACCGCGGCGATCGCGACCGGGCCGGACATCGCGGCGAGCGCCAGGCCGGCCCGGAGCGGGCCGGTCCGGCTCGCGACCGTGTAGAGCGCGACCAGCAGGCCCAGCGTCGGCACGTACACCGGGGCCATCGCCCAGGCCAGCAGCGCGTGGCCGAGCAGGACCAGGAAGACGGTCCCGGGGAACCGGCGGCGCCAGACCAGCGCGGCGCAGCCGGCCGCCGCGAACAGCGGGACCCAGGGATCGGCGGCGGACCCGGTCGGCTGCCAGAACGCGGCCAGATCGAGGACGCACGCGCCACCTGCGAGCGCCGCGTCCAGCAGGAGGGGCCGGTTCGGTCTCACAACCACCACAGCCCCCGGCACTCGCACTTCGGGCTGATCCGGCACCAGATGCCGCCGACCCCCGCGGCGGTGTCGCGGAGTTCGAACACCGGCCAGGTCGCCCGGGTGTCGATCTCCCGGTCCCGCACCGGGCCGAGCACGCCGGCCACCGGGAGCGTGCGGACGCCCTCGGGAACCGCGTCGGCGGCTTCCAGCGCGGTCCACAGGTCGGGGTCGACGCCCAGCGCGGTCTCGATCCGGGTGAGGTCGGTCCAGCGGTCGCTCGGGGTGAGCAACGACGGGTGGGTGAGTGTCAGCACCGCGACCTCGGTGCCGGGCGCGTTGTCGAGTCCGATCACGACGGCGGTCCTGATCCGCAGGCGCTCGACCGTGCCCGGCCCGGACGACCCGGCCGCCGCCAGCAGCACCTCGAACGGGGTCGAGTCGTCGAGCCACCCGGTGGGCCCGGGTACGGCGACGGTGTCCGGCGACAGCAACACGCCGAACGTCACATGTCCGTCGATCGGGTCGGCGACGTGCGCTCTCTGAATAGAGACGACAGGTTCGCAATTATCACGGACCACCATGCGAAGGCTCCTTCTCAACCTTGCGAATGGGAGACCAGTGTGGAACGGAGCCGCCGCGAATGCCTACCGTGTATTCCCTGAAATTGCGCCGCTAGGGCCGGGACGGAACCGTCACCAGGCCACTCTGATAAGCAGCCACCACAGCCTGGGCCCGGTCCCGCAGACCCAATTTCGTGAAAATGCGGCCCAGGTGCGTCTTGACCGTGCCTTCTCCGACGTGCAGCCGCGCGGCGATCTCGGCGTTCGTCAACCCGTGGGCGACCAGGATCAGCACCTCCCGCTCGCGGCCGGTCAGCCGGGCCAGTTCGGCCGGGGTACGCAGCGCCGGCTCCGGACGGGCGGCGAACTCCCTGACCAGGCTCAACGTCACGGCCGGGTCGAGCCACCCGCCGCCGGCCGCCACCTCGCGCACCGCCCGTACCAGTTCGGTCGGGGCGGCGTCCTTGAGCAGGAACCCGGACGCGCCCGCCCGCAGCGCGTCGAACACCGCGACGTCCACGTTGTACCCGGTCATCATCAGCACCTTCACCGGCCGGCCGGGGTCGGCCGAGAACGCGTCGGCGGTGATCAGGCGGGTCGCCTCGACGCCGGTCAGGCCGGGCATCGAGACGTCCATGAGTACGACGTCGGGCTGGAGCGCCCGGACCATCTCGACGGCAATTGTTCCGTCCTCGGCCTCACCGACAACGTCCAGGTCGGCTTCGGTGGCCAGCAGCATGCAAATACCGGATCGCACCAATAATTGATCGTCGGCCACGATGACCCGAACCGTTGTCATTGGTCCCTCGCCCTGATGTCCGCCCGTATGCCTGTGGTCATACGGCAAAGATCGGCTTTCGGCCAGACGTCGGAGACGCGTCGCCCCGCAAATGATTGCCTCCGTCGGCGAGGACTCGCCGAGAACCACGAATCCCTTCCGGAGGAATCGACATGTCGAGCAAGTTCCAGTCTCTCGAGGTACCGGCGGCCGCGCTGAACGGCAGCATTTCCGCGCAGGTCCTCGACCCGGGCTCCCAGCCCACCGAGATCGTCACCGGCAGCTCCGCGTGGCAGATCGAGGTCGAGTGGGAGATCCGCGGGTTCCTGGTGCCGTCGCTGGCCGGGACCTGGCGCGTCCAGACCGCGTTCGACCCGGTGGGTCCGGGCGCCGGCCAGCTGTTCCCGGCCGCCCCGCAGAACGTGACGCTGACGCCCACCAACGGCAACTACCGGGTGGTGTTCAACCTGGCGAACGCGATCCCGAACGGCACCTACGAGGTCGTCGTCAACCTGAGCTACGTCACCGCGGCCGGGACGCCCGGGCGCATGGCCGGGCTCGTCGAGCTCGGCACGGTCGTCGTTCAGGCCTGACCCATCGCCGGGCGGCCCGGGCCACCTGGCCCGGGCCGCGCGGCCCCTGCGCAGAAAGGAAACCATCGCCGTGTTCGGCCAACGCGCCACCGCGTTCTGGACGGTCGTCGCCGGCATCATCGCGATCCCGTCCTGCCTGATCGGTCTGCTCCAGCTGGGGATGCCGGGAGGCGCCCCGGCGGCGACCACGAGCGCCCCGCCCGCGGTGCACGACACGTACTCACCCGCGTCCGCCGCGACGTCGGCCACCGCGATCACCGTGACGTTCTCGGACGACCTCACCGACGGAGCCGCGGAGGAGACGATCGCGATCTCGCTCAACGGCGAGCAGCTCCCGCAACTGCACGCCTCGACGTCGAACCCGCAGGCCACCACCGAGGTCACCGCGGCCACTGAGGGCACGATCGGGTACGTCGCCGACGCCGAGATCTACTGGTACGACAGCGGCGGCGTCCTCCGGCGGACCGCCGCGACCGGGCGGGGCGAGATCTACCTGGCCGACGGAGCCGAGATCGCCGTCTACCTGCACGAGGACGGCAACGGCGGCTACACGCTCTCGCTGGACACGGTGTCGTAAGCGGCCCGCGCCGCGTGGACCTCGCCGATGTGCGTCTCGGCCCAGGTCTTGATCGCCCGTTGCAGCGGCAGCAGGCTCTGCCCCAGCGCCGTGAGCCGGTAGTCGACCCGCACCGGGACGCTCGCCGTCACGGTGCGGGTGACCAGGCCCTCGCGCTCGGCCTTCCGCAGCGTCTGGGTGAGCATCTTCTGGGTCGCGCCTGCCACCACCGCGCTCAGCTCGCCGTGCCGGAGCGGCCCGCCGGCCAGCGCGCTGATCACCAGCGTCAGCCACTTGTCGCTCAGCGTCGCCAGCACGTCGTGCCCCGGGCACTCGGCGAGGTTCGCGTTGTACTCGCGGCGCTGCTCGGCGCGCCGGGCGGCCGCGCTCGTCGTCGGCATCAGGACCTCCCGCGATCCCTAGGCACTTCCGAGTGCCTTCTTACCCGGCCGGACCGACATTTCTAGCGTCGAGCGCATGAGAACCGCGCTGCTGCGCCGCTTCGGCGGACCCGAGGTCATCGAGTTCGCCGACGTCCCCCGCCCGGAGCCCGGGCCCGGACAGGTCCTGGTCCGCGTCGCGGCGGCGGCCGTGAACCGGATCGACCTGTCCACCCGCGACGGAGCGCTCGCCCGGGCCGGGCTGCTGGCCCCGGCGCCCGCGTACGCTCTGGGCTGGGACGTCGCCGGGACGGTGACCGCGACCGGTCCGGGCGTGGCCCGCTTCGCCGGCGGTGACGCGGTGATCGGCCTGCGGGACGTGCTCTCCGCGCCCGGCACGTACGCCGAGTACGTCGTCCTCGACGAGGGCGCGCTGGCCCCGGCACCGCGTACCGTCCCGCTCCCCGCTGCCGCCACGCTGCCGCTGATCGGCCTCACCGCCGATCGGTCGCTGGCCCTGACCGGGCTGGGTCCCGGGGGGATCCTGCTGGTGACCGGCGCCGCGGGCGGCGTGGGTGGGCTCGTGCTGCAACTGGCCGCGGCCCGCGGGATCCGCACGGTCGCGCTGGCCCGCCCACGTGACGAGGCGCTCGTGGCCGGGTTGGGCGCGACCTGGTTCGTCCCGCACGGAGGCGCCGCTGAGACCCAGGCTGAGGTGGAGACGGTGGCGGCCGCCGTGCGCCGGGTGGTTCCCGGCGGGGTCGACGCGGTGATCGATGCCGCCGTGCTCGGGGTTCCGGCCCACGAGGCGCTTCGCGGTGGCGGGGTCTTCGTCACGCTGGTCGCGCCGTTCGCTCCGCCGCCGTTGCGCGCCACGCGCGTCGTGGTCCAGGAGGTGTTCGCGGACGGCGCCCGGCTGGGCGAACTGTCGGCCCTGGTGGACGCCGGGCAGCTCACGCTCGCCGTCGCGGACACCTACCCCCTCGACCGGGCGGCGGACGCTCATCGGCGCCTGGCCGCGGGCGGGCTGCGCGGCCGGTTGGTGTTGGTTCCCGGGCACTGACCCCGAATCGCTGCGGCGGCGGGCGTCACCGCCGATGCTGGATCCGTGTCGGAGAAATGGCTGGTCGGCGTCGTCGCCCTGGTCGCGGTTCTGGCCATGGCCGGCGGTGCCGCGCTGGGCGTCGTCCTCATCGGTCACAGCGGGCCGCCACGGCGCGCGGGGCACCCGTCGCACCCGGCGTCCGGACCGGTCGAGAGCGACTTCGTCGCGATCGGATCCGTGCCGCGGACGGCCGCGCCGCCGGCGGCGCGGACTTTCCGGGTGCGGTGCGGGAACAACGAGAACGGTCACTACAACCCGGACAACATGATCGTGACGCCGGGGATTCGGAACGGGTCGCACCACCTGCACGACTACGTGGGGAATACGACGACGTCCGCCTCCTCGACCGACCTGAGCCTGGCGACCGCGCCCACGACCTGCGCGGACCGGACCGACCGGTCGGCGTACTTCTGGCCGGTGCTGCGAGACCGGACCGGGACCGACCGGCTCCACCCGGGCGAGTCCGCGGCCGACCGCAACACCGGCCGGGTGCTGAGGCCGCAGGTTCGAATCACGTTCTCGGGCAACCCGCGGTCGGACGTGGTGGCGATCCCGCGGTTCCTGCGGGTGATCGCCGGTGACGCCAAGGCCTACACGAACGGCGGCGGCAACGCGCACGCCCAGTTCACCTGCGCGGGATCGACCGACCGGATCGCGACCGAGAAGTATCCGCTCTGCCCGGCCGGCTGGGGCGTGACCCGGATCCTGGAGTTCCCGAGCTGCTGGGACCAGCAGAATTTGGACAGCGCGAACCATCGGGCGCACGTCGTGTACCCGTCGGCGGCCGGGGTGTGCCCGCGCGGAACGGCGGCGATTCCGAAGCTCATCTACACGCTGACGTACGACGTTCCGCCGGGGGCGTCGTATGCGGTCGATTCGTTCCCGAGCCAGCTGAGGAGTCCGATCAGCGACCATGCGGATTATGTGAACGTGATGTCGTCGAAGTCCACGGCGCGGGTGGTGGCCTGCCTGAACGGCGTCGGCCCGTGTTGAGCGGCCCGAGCTGGCCTTTCGGGGTGCCAGCCGGGAGCGCTGGTGCGCTCGCCGGCCCTCGGGGCGATCAGGGTCAGTACGAGTAGTCCCAGCAGTCGTTGTGGTGGCGACGCTTGTGGTGACGCCGGCGCGGGCGGCAGTAGTCGTCGTAGTCGTTGCCGCAGTAGTCGTACTCGTAGTCGTAGCAGCCGCTCATGATGTCCAGCCTCCGAGAGTTCGTGGTGGGGTGTGTTCCCCGTGTGCCATCAGCGTGCCGCTGATCCTTGGTGCGCTCGATCGGCTGGGAAACCCCCGGACTGTTCAGTTCAGAACAGAGCGGCCAACTCTGCGGTAATCGAGTGCCGGCCGGTCCGGCGATCAGTGGGCGCGAGTGGCTGCGCCGCGCGTCGGCGACGTCCGGCCACGGGGTTCGCGGCTCGGCCATCTGTGGCCGGGCACCGTTGCTCGGGTCCAGGAAGAGCCCCCGGCAACTCGGCGCTGCTCGCCGGGCGCGGCGATGACATGCTGGCCGCATGCTCAAAGGGATCGATCCGCTGCTCAACGGCGACCTGCTCAAGCTCCTCGACGAGATGGGCCACGGCGACCAGCTCCTCGTCGCCGACCGCAACTACCCGGCGTTCGCGTCCGGCCGGCCGGTGGTCCGGCTCGGCGAGGCCGGGTCCGTGCGCGCGCTCACCGCGATCCTCTCCGTCTTCCCGCTCGACGCCTTCGTCGGGCATCCCCTCGAGCGCATGGAGGTCAAGGACGACCCCGCCCTGACCACGCCGGTCCAGGACCAGGCGCTCGACCTGGCCCGCGCCACCCATCCGGTCCCGCTCGAGTACGGCGTGATCCCACGACACGATTTCTACCGGCGCGCGGCCGGCGTCTACGCGGTCGTCCACACCCTCGAGGACGCCCCCTACAGCTGCTTCATCCTGCACAAAGGCGTCGTCTTCCCGCCCGGAATGCCGGAAGACGGGAGCTGAGTGGCAGGATCGGGGACATGCCGAACGAAGCGCTAGCGGCCGCCGTCGACGCCGTGATCCCCGGAGCCCTCGCTGACCACGCGCGTCTCGTCCGCATACCGAGTATCTGGGCCGACCCGGCGCACGCGGCCGACACCGAGGCGAGCGCGGCGCTCGTCGCCGAGCTCGCCGGAGCGCTGGCGCCGGAGAGCGTGCAGATCCTGCGCGCCGACGGCGGCGCACCCGCCGTCGTGGCCCGGTGGCCCGCGCCGGAGGGCACGCCGACCGTCCTGCTGTACGCGCACCACGACGTGCAGCCGACCGGCGACCTCGCGGCCTGGACCTCGCCGCCGTTCGAGCCGGCGACGCGAGACGGCCGGATCTACGGCCGCGGCGCGGCCGACGACAAGGCCGGGGTGCTGACCCACCTCGCGGTGCTGCGCGCGTTCGAGGGCCGTCCGCCGGTCGGCGTGACGCTGTTCGTCGAGGGCGAGGAGGAGTCGGGTTCCCCGACCCTGCCCGCGCTGCTGCGCGAGCACCACGCTCTGCTCGCGGCCGACGTCATCGTCATCGCGGACGCGGCGAACCCGAGCGTCGACGTGCCCGGTCTGACGACGAGCCTGCGTGGCCTGGTGGACGTGGTCGTCGAGGTGTCGATGCTCGAGCACCCGGTGCACTCGGGGGTGTACGGCGGCCCGGTCGGCGACGCGCTGACCGCGCTGTGCCACGCGCTGGCCAGCCTGCACGACGAGAAGGGCGAGGTCGCGGTCGCGGGCCTGCGCCGCAACGACGGCACCGACGCGGCCGCCGTCGACATGCCCGAGGACACGTTCCGGTCCGAGGTCGGGCTGCTCGACGGCGTCGACCTGCTCGGCTCGGGCACGATCGCCGAGCGGGTCTGGCAGGCGCCGGCGATCGCCGTGCTGGGGATCGACGCTCCGTCGGTCGCGGCCTCGTCGAACGTGCTGCTGCCGCGGGCCAGGGCCGCGGTCAGCCTGCGGCTGGCCCCCGGTGAGGACGCGCCGGCCGCGCGCGAGCTCCTCTCCGAGCACCTGCGGACGCACGTGCCGTGGGGCGCGCAGGTCACGGTCACGCCGCACTCCGGCATCGCCGAGCCGTTCAGCCTGGACTCGACCGGCCGGGTCTACGACACGGCCCGTACCGCGTTCGCCGACGCCTACGGCAACGCGGTCGTGGAGTCGGGCATCGGCGGGTCGATCCCGTTCATCGCCGAGTTCGCGCGGACGTTCCCGGGCGCGACCGTGCTGGTCACCGGGGTGGGTGACCCGGCCAGCCGCTGGCACGGCATCGACGAGAGCCTGTCGGTCGAGATGTTCCCGAAGGCCGTGCGGGCCGAGGCGTTCCTGCTGGCGGCGCTCAGCGCCGGGTGATGGCCGCCAGCGCGAGGTTCAGGCAGTTCGCGGTGCCGGGTTCGCCCCAGTACTGCGAGTGGCTCAGGATGCCCTTGCGGCTGATCAGGTTCGACCAGGTCAGCCGCTCGTCGGTGTAGCGCTCGTTCACCGGGGCGAGCCCGGCGACCGGCTTCGGGTTCTCGGTGCCGAAGTCGTCGCCGTCGACGAGGTTCGAGCCGAGGATGTCGGCCGCGATGAAGATGTTCGTCCAGCGCAGGCCGGGAACCCGCTCGACCCGGTCGTCGATGTAGTGCGGGTAGTAGAGGCGGGCCAGGTCGATCGGGCACCCGACCGTCGTCAGGGTCTTGACCGCGGTGTGGCGGGCGTCGATCGTCGGGTGCAGCGACGCGGGTGGGAAGAGGAAGTCGAGCGCGACGAGCGCGCCCATGCTGTACCCGAGGACGTGCACGTCGCGCGGGGCGGGACCTTCGACGAGGCCGTCGAGGACCGGCAGGAACTCGTGGTTGACGGTCGCGGACCGGGTCTCGTGGTCGGCGTACTCCAGGATCGACTGGAGCCAGTCCGCGGACCGCTGGATGAGCCGGACGCCGGTCGCGTACAACCACCCGGCGAGGCCGGCCAGGCCCAGCGTGAGCACGTCGGGGGAGTCCGGCGTGCTCAGAGCCCACCACAGGTCGAGGCCGGCGATGACGACGGAGAGCACCAGCACACCGACTCCGGCCAGGCCCAGCAGCGAGTGGACCCGGGCGACGCCCCGTTTGGCCTTACCCTGGGCGCGGAGCCAGAGCGTGAGCGCGCGCACCGCGTAGCCGATCGAGACCATCAGCCTCCAGGCCGCGGACCAGAGCGTGAAGCCGCCGATCGCCGGGAGCGCGAAGCCTTTGCGGTAGTCCAGCAGTGAGACGTCGAGGACCGGGCCGCGGTCTTTTTCGGTGATGCGCCAGGTCTCGGAGAGGCCGGGGCCGGGGTTGGCGAGCGATTCGACGTGGAACGTGCCCGGGCCGTTGGTGAGGTCCTCGGCGAGCAGGGCGGCGACCCGGGCGGCCGAGTTGCCGGGGGAGGCCGAGATCAGCGCGGGGACGAACAGGAGGATCGGCGGGAGCGTGTGGTCCGGTTCGGTCATGACCGGCCTTCCGAGGGTCACTGGGGTGACGGCATTGTGGTCGGCCCGGACGTCCCCGGGGGGACGAACGCCGTACGAGCGGGTGACGGTGGCGGGATCGGCCGGTTGCGCACCGGCCCGGCCGCCACGTTGCGCGCCGGCCGCGGCGGGTGCGGCGGCCACGGCGGGCGCGGCCCGGGCGGGGGCGCGAGTGCGTCGGCGGTCAGCAGTACGACGCTGACCGCGATCAGCCCGGCTGTCAGCCACGGTCCGAACCGGACGTGCACCATGTCCTGAGCGGCGTCGGCCGCGTAGGACTCGCCCAGCGTCGAGAGCGAGTCGCCGACCGCGCCGAGCAGCGCCGCACGCAGCGCGAGGACCCCGACGAACAACTGCGCGCAGGCGACGAGGCCGGCCACCGCCGCGGCCGCGGGCCACCACCGCGACCCCCGGACCCAGCTCAGCCCGAAGGCGACGAGCGTCGTCAGCAGGCTCCCGAGGAGCAGCACCCGGGCCAGCGCACCCTTGAGCCGATCGACCGAGGACACGTCCGCCGTGCCCTCCTTGGCCCGGGCCCCGGCGAAGACTCCGGTGCCGTGGACGTCGGGCCGGGTGTCGGTGATCGCCGTCGCGCCGGAGACGGTCGCGCTGACCGAGCCCATCGGCGACTCGCAGGACACGGTCACGAACGGGAACCCGAAACACAGCACTGCGAACAGCAGGCCGGCTGGGCTGAGGAATCGGCGCATGATCGGCATGGGTGCCTCCCCCCGGGGCGGAATGGTGGGCACCTTACGGTCGGTGGCCGCGGGGGGACAGGGGCCGTTCAGGCGGGTGGGGATCAGCCGGTGAGGGCCAGGAGCGTGACTGTGTTCGCGGCCCGGTTGCTGAGGTAGCCGGTTCGGCCGTCGGGGGAGACGGCCAGCACCCACGGGCCCCGGCCGGCCTTGACCGTGGCGGTGACCCGCAGCGTCCTCGTGTCCACGACCGTGAGCACGTTGCCGCCTTCGGCGGCGAAGTACGCGTGCCGTCCGTCCGGCGCGATCGTCACGCAGCGGGGGTTGCGGCCCACCGGGACGGTCCCGATCGTGCGACGGGTCGCGAGGTCGATGACCGACGACGTGCTGACGTCGAAGTTCGCGGTGAACGCCCGGCGACCGTCCGGCGTGACCGCGACGCTGTGCGGGCTGCGTCCGACCCGGACGTCGGCGACGTGCGCGTTGTCGGTCGAGCGGAGCAGGATCACGGTGCCGGAGTCGTGGTCGGCGATCAGCGTGAGCGAGCGCTGCGGGGCGAACGCGATCCAGTGCGGGGTCGGCGCGACCGGCACCGCCGACAGCAGCGCGTTCGTCGCCGTGTCGTAGACGAGCACCTTCTCGACGTCGTGATCGGGGACGTAGAGCCGACGCCCGTCGGGGGAGACCGCGAGCGCGTACGGGCTGGAGCGGGCCGGGTCGAGGCCCGCGGTGATCCGGCCGACCACCTTGTTGGTCGCCGGGTCGACGACCGCGATCGCGTTGCCGCGGTGGGTCCGGTAGTCGTGCGTGGCGGCGTAGAGACGGCGGCCGTCCGGGCGCATCGCGAGGTACTGCGGGTCGTCGCGGAGCGGGACGGTCCCGACGACCCGGCGGCGGGCGGTGTCGATGATCGACAGCCGCTTCCCGTCGCTGTCGGCGACGTAGGCCCGGGAGCCGTCCGGCGTGAAGACGATCCCTTGCGGACCGGCTCCGACCCGGACCGTCCCGACGACGCGCGGCTGCGCGCTACTGACCGGCGGCGGAGCCGGTGGCTCCCCGTGCGGCGCCGCCGCTGCCGCCGGCGCGGCGCCCGGCGCAGGCCGGCCGGCCCGGTCCGGACGGTCGGACCGGCGCACCAGCGCCACGCCGGCGACCCCGGCCACCGCCATGACGAGCACCGTCGCGAGCACCGCGACGATCACCGGCCGGAAGTGCCGCCCCATACCGATCCACTGTAGGCCCCGGCCGCGCGCCTCCGGCGCCGCGCGAGCCCGGCATCCGTCGCCGGACGCGCATTCCCGGCGTAGCCGGGTCAGGGCGGCGGGCCGGCTCCGGTCGACCGACCGGCGTAGCCGACGAGGCGGGTGGCCAGGGCGCGGACCTCGTCGCGGAGGGCGTCCGGGGACTCGACGACGAACGGACGGTTCAGCCCGGCGAGCACCCCCGGGACCCAGCCGAGCTCCTCGGCCCAGAACCGGACGCGGGTGTGGTCGCCGGCCGCGCTGACCGCGGCGATCGACGGCAGCCGCAGCCCCTCGGCGGCCCCTTCGACCAGCACCGACACCGCGTGCCGGTAGGGGGCCGCGGCGATGCCGGTGAGCACCCGGGCGGCCGGATCGAAGTCGTCCGGCACGTCGAACTCCCCGGCCAGCACGGTGGCCCGCCGGATCCGGTCGAGGCGGAACGTGCGGACCTCGCCGCTGGCGTCGTCCGCGCCGGTGACGTACCAGCGGCCGCCGTGGGCGACGATCCCGTACGGGTGCAGGGTCCGGTCGCTGGGCTGCCCGTCCCGCCGGGCGTAGGCGAGCGCGACCGGCCGCCGGTCGCGCGCGGCCAGCGCGAGCGTCAGCAGGACGTCGGTCTCCGGCGTCACCGCGTCCCGGGCCGGGGTGGTGAAGCCGAGCGTCTCGCGGAGTGCGTCCAGCCGGGCGCCGAGCGCGGCCGGGAGGACCCGCTGGACCTTGGCCGCCGCGCTCTCCATCGCCGCCGCTGACGCGGCGACCAGCCCGGCCCGCCGCCCGGCGAGCAGCCCGAGCAGGACCGCGAGGGCCTCCTCGTCGGTGAGCATGAGCGGCGGCATCCGGTAGCCGGGCGCGAGCCGGAACCCGCCGTAGCGGCCGCGCTCGGCCCGGACCGGGACGTCGAGGTCGATCAGGTGCTCGACGTACCGGCGGATCGTGCGCTCGTCGACGCCGAGTTGCGCGGCCAGTTCGGAGGCGGTGCGGGTGCCGCCCCGCTGGAGCACCTCGAGCAGCGCGAGCACGCGCGCGGTCGGCCGGGTCATGCTGTCGTTTATACCGGGCGGGAGCTGCCCGGTATCGATCCACACGCTGGGACGAGCAGCGGCAGAAGAACCCGGTCCGCGACCGGAGGATGACCAGCTGTGACGCGTGGCGCGGATGTGACCTGGGCTACTCCGCACTACCCACGCGCACCCCCGCGACTTCCGTATATTCCACTGTGGTGGGTGGCGCGCTTTCCCTCGCGTCCACCCCCGGCGTCCCGTGCATGCTGCCGTCACCGGCGTGCGCGTGTCGGTGACCATCGCGACCCGTGAAGGGGCTCATGGCTGAGCGGACGCTGCTGCGCGCCGTGCTGGAACAGCGCGGCTGGGTGAGCTGGCCCGTGTTCGAGATGCAGTTCGCCGACGCGGCCCGCCGGGTCGCCGAGCGGACCGCGGCCGCGCCGCTGAGCATCTCGCAGGCCACGTTCAAGCGCTGGCTGTCCGGTGAGCGCGACCCGCGCAGCCTGTCCGGGGTCGTGCTCGAGGAGATGCTCGGCGTCGAGACCGAGTTGCTGTTCCGCCCGGCCCCGGCGCACGACGTCGTGCTCCCGCGCCCGCTCGGGCTCTCGTCCCGGGCCACCGCCCTGGCCCTCGACGCCCGGTGGGGGAACTCGCTGCTCTGGCCGTCGTCCCCGGCCGCGGGCGTCGACGGGTCCTGGCGGATGGACGGCCTCGGGCTGTTCGACGGCACGACGGTGGCCGTGCAGGCCTACGAGGCGTCGGCGTTACCGGGCGACCTGGTCGGGATCGGCCCCGACGACGTCCCGCACCTGCGCACGTTCGTCCGGCCGCTGCGGCGGGCGCTGGTGCTGGCCTCGGCGAACGGTCTGTACGCGATGGACGCCGCCCACGCCCGCCGCTACCTGACCACCGAGCGCCCCGAGGACGTCCTGCCGATCCCGGCGGCCTACCGGCTCGACGACCTCACCTACGGGCTGACCTGGGCCCTCACCAATCTGGACGACGGGCTGTCGGCCGACGACGCGGCGCTGCGCCGGGCCGCGTCCGACCTGGACGGGGCCGTCGACCGGCCGCTCTCGGCGGTGGCCCGGGCCTCGCTGCCCGGCGTGTCGGGGATCGGCGCGGCCTGGCTGGGGTCGCGGTACTGCGCCCGGCACGCCGTCCGCTGGCTGCCGGACGAGGTGCAGACCTGGGCGCTGTGGAACCGGGAGTGCCGGGGCGAGGAAGCCGCGTCCTGGCTGTTCTTCCGGCACCAGCACGCGCTGCTGCGCCAGGCCGCGCAGCGATCCGACGCCGGGTCGGTCGCGTTCTGCGTCCCGGCCGCGGTGGTGAAAGACAGCCCCGGCTTCGAGCGGCTGCTGCTGTTCCTGGCCGTCGCCTGGGCCGAGCACACCGGCGTCCCGGCGCTGGTCTGCGCCGAGCCGGAATACGCCCAGATCGACGGCTTCCTGCTGGTACCCGGGCGGCGCGCGGTGGTCACGAACTGGCTCCGCGTCCCGGACGTGTGCCAGGTGGACGTCACCGACCGCAAGGCCCAGCTCCGCGCGTACACCGACGCCGTGGAGCACGCCCGGGCCCGCACGGTCAGCCCCGGGCCCACCCCGGCCCGCCGCCTCCGGGCGCTCGCCGACTACCTGGAACTCGACTGGTCGTGGGTGGTCCGGCGGGCCCGCGAGCTGAGCGAGTACGGGGTGGTCGACATGCTGCATCCGCGCAGCCGCCTCCTGACGCTGAGCCAGGTCGATTCCGTCCTGGCCTTCCTCGGAAAGCTGGACCTCGATGACTGACCCTTCGCGTTCCTTCGACGGGCCGCCACCGGCGGACGACACCGCACAGCTCGGGCAGCTGCGGACGCTGCCCCCGGAGGCCGGTGCACCACCGGGCCTGCGGACGCGGCTGTGGTGGATCGTCGTCGGGTCGCTCGTGCTGGTCGCGCTGATCGGGGCCGGAGCCGCGGTGACGGCCGCGGTCGTCGGGGCGTCGGTCTGGGTCGGAGTCGCGGCGGCGGCCGGGTGGCTGGCCGTGCTGCTCGGAGCGCTGCTCGCGGTCAACGGCGCGGTCCGGAAGATCGGCGAGGACGTCACCGCCGAGCGGACGGCCCGCCTCCAGGCCGAGCACGCGGCCTGGGAAGCCCAGTGGCGCGAGAACGCCGGCCGGTCGGCCCTCGACGAGCGCCAGCGCGCGATCGACGAGCAGCAGCACGCGACCGTGCTCGCGGTGGCCCAGGTCAACGCCGCGCTGGCCGACTCGGTGGAGGAGCTCGGGCGGGTCGCGGTGCTGATCCGCGACGGCGACCACCCCGACCCGCAGGTCCCGGCCCTCCCGGCGGCCGACGCCTGGCCCGCTCCGCTGTCCGAGCTGCAGGCCGGCGTCCGGGAGCTGATGCAGACGTCGTTCGCGGTCGCGTCGCTCTCGACCGGGCACCAACCGGTCGGCGTCCTGATCACGCTGGCCCGGCGGCTCCAGCCGCTGATCCACCGCGCGATCAAGGAGCTGGACGCGCTGGAGAGCCAGGTCGAGGACCCGGACCTGCTCAACGCGCTGTTCCAGCTCGACCACCTGGTGACCCGGGCCCGCCGGCAGGCCGAGAGCATCGCGGTGCTCGGCGGGGCCACGGCCAGGCAGATCCGCAAGCCGGTGCCGGTCTACACGGTGCTGCGCCAGGCGATCGCCGAGATCGAGCACTACGGCCGGGTCAAGGTGCTGCGCCCGGTGCACGGCACGATCGTCGGCCACGCGGTGACCGAGGTGATCCACCTGATCGCCGAGCTGGTCGAGAACGCGACCGTGTTCTCCCCGCCGGAGTCCCGGGTGCAGATCCAGGTCGACCTGGTGCCGGACGGGCTGTCGATCGAGATCGACGACCTCGGCCTGGTGATGGCGGCCGAGCTGCGGCAGCGGATGAACCAGCTGCTGGCGACGCCGGAGCGCCTCGACGTGGGGGAGCAGCTCGAGGACGGGCGGATCGGGCTGATCGTCGTCGCGGCGATCGCCCGCCGGTACCAGATCCGGGTGCGGCTCGAGCGCAACGAGCGGGGCGGGAACCGGGCGCTGGTCGTGCTGCCCGAGAAGCTGCTGGCCGAGGAGCCGATGCGCCGGGCCGACCTCGGCCCGTCCGCGCTGCCGGCCCCGCCGCCCGTCGTCGGCGGCGGCACCGCGACCGCCGTGGCCGCACCCCCGGCCGCCACCGGCACCGCGACCGGCACGGCGACCGGCACCGCCACCGTGAACGGCACCGTGCTGCCGCGCCGCGGCGAGGGCCGCAGCGAGGGCCGCAGCGAGGAGACCGGATCCCACGGGCTGACCGACACCGGATCCCTCGGGCTGACCGAGGACGACCGGCGACGGCTGGCCGAGCTCGGCCGGGCCGCCTCGGCCGGCTACCCCCCGCCCCGGGTCGCGGCTCCGGCCGAGCCGGCCGGCCCGCCGGCCGACCTGTCACCGGACGACGTCCTCCGGCCGCCGTTGCCCCGCCGCGACGGGCAGCACATGGCCCCCGAACTGCGTACCGGGCCCACCGGCCCCACCGGGCTCACCGAACCGGACGCCGGCGACAGCGAGCCGACCGCCCACAACCCCGGTCTGTTCGCCAACTACCAGCGGGGACGCGAACGCGCCGACAACGAGGAGAACCCGCCGTCGGCGGGCTGACCCCTGTGCCCAGGAGAGAGTTCCACCGATGACCGATATGTACGCCACGCCCGCGACCCCGAACCTGTCGTGGGTGCTCGACGAGTTCAAGCGGGACACCCCGGACGTCCAGACCGTCGTCGCGGTCAGCATCGACGGCATCTCGACGTACGCGAACACCGGCCTCCCCGCGGCCGACAACGAACGGCTGGCCGCGATCACCTCGGGTTTCCACAGCCTGGCCCAGGGCCTGGGCGCCCAGTTCGAGGGCGGCCGGGTCCGGCAGGTCGTCGCCGAGCTCGACCAGATGCTGTTCTTCGTGGCCGCGGCCGGCCGCAACACGCTGCTCTCGGTCGTGGCCGCGCCGCACGCCGACGCGGGCATCGTGGGCTACGAGATGACGCTGCTGGCCCGGCGCGTCGGCGACTACTTCGCCACCGCGAGCCGGGTCGGCAGCCACCGGATCGATGGCTTCGCGGGCTGACGACCGGTGACCGACGACCAGTGGCCCGGCTCCCGACCGTGGGTCGAGGACGACGAGACCGAGGCGGTGCGTCCGTATGCCGTGACCGGCGGACGGACCGCCCCGGCCGTCCCCATCGACCTGATGGCGCTGGTCCGGTCCACCGGCGCGGTCCCCGATCACCATCTGGACCCCGAGCAGTTGCACGCGGTGACCGTGTGTTCGGCCGAGCCCCGCACGGTCGCGGAGATCGCGGCCGCGCTGAACCGGCCGGTCCAGGTGACCAAGATTCTGATCTCCGACCTGATCGGACTGGGCGCGGTGCGGTTGCGCACCGCGGCGGCCGCCGACGGGCAGAACCGCGAACGACTTCTGGAGAAGCTGCTCGATGGACTCCAAAACCTCTGATGACGATGAGTCTTTTCCGTTCGTCCCGCTCAAGATCCTGGTCGCCGGCGGGTTCGGCGTCGGCAAGACCACGCTGGTCAAGTCGGTCAGCGAGATCACCCCGGTGACCACCGAAGCGCTGATCACCGCGGCCAGCGCTCAGCTGGACCGCCTCGACGGCATCGAGGGCAAGACCACGACGACGGTCGCGATGGACTTCGGCCGCATCTCGTTCCCGGCCCAGAAACTCAAGCTCTACCTCTGGGGGACGCCCGGCCAGGACCGGTTCTGGTTCATGTGGGACGAGCTGGCGCTGGGTGCGGTCGGGGCGGTCGTCCTGGTCGACACCCGGCGGCTGGCCGACAGCTTCGCCGCCGTGGAGTACTTCCTCGACCGCGACCTGCCGTTCGTCGTCGCGGTCAACGAGTTCGACGGCTCCTACCAGTACACCGGCGACGAGATCACCGACGCGCTCGCCCTGCGCCCGGGGGTCCCGGTCGTGCACTGCGACGCGCGGCTGGCCCGGTCGGTGACCGACGTGCTGATCGCGGTCGTGAAGCACTCACTCGCGACCACCCCAACCTGATTGGAACGAACATGCCTTTCGACGAGGAGACCGGGCTCGACCTGCCCCGGCCGGACGTCCACGCCCCGGAGCGCGTCGCCCGGCTGCGTGAGCTGGGCCTCTACGACACGCCCGACGAGGGCTTCGACGCCCTGGCCACCAAGCTCGCGCAGGACGGCGCGAACCTGGCCGGGATCGAGTACGCGCCGTACGCGATGGTGAACTTCCGCACCGACCGGCACCAGTTCTTCGCCGGCCTGCACGTCCCGTCGGAGTCCCAGCCGGCCGAGGGCGACGGCGTCTCCCGGGTGATGGACCTCGAGCACGGGTACTGCCCGGAGGTCGTCGGCCGGGGCAAGGCGCTGGTGCTCGACGACGTCTGCGCGCACCCGCGGTTCGAGAGCAACGAGGTCGTCGACCTGATCGGGATCCGCAGCTACCTGGGGGACGTGGTGCACGACCCGCGCACCGGGCTCGTCCTGGGGACCGCGTGCATCGTGGACACCGAGCGACGGACCTGGGGCCGGGCCGGTCTGAAGCTGATCAAGGACGCGGTGGGCCAGATCGAGCAGCGGATCTGGGAGCTGGGCCGGTGAACCGCCGGAGCCCCGGGCCTCGTCGGTGAGGCCCGGGGCCCGGCCGCCGGGGCCCGGTTCCCCGGCGGGTCAGACGGCTTCGGCCT
This sequence comes from Cryptosporangium phraense, assembly GCF_006912135.1. NCBI lineage: Bacteria > Bacillati > Actinomycetota > Actinomycetes > Cryptosporangiales > Cryptosporangiaceae > Cryptosporangium > Cryptosporangium phraense. Next base: position 136,043 of record NZ_VIRS01000021.1, read on the forward strand.
CGACCAGCGCCTCCCGGGGCGCCGGGATCAGCGTGACGACGTCGTCGGGCTCCTCGGGCGCGAACCGGGTCGACCAGGGGGCGCCCTTGACCTGGCCGAGCGCGAACTCGGCCAGCCGCAGCCGCTGGACGGCCGACGTCCCGGCCGGCGGCAGGATGTGGAACGCGTCCCGCTGGTAGCGGGCGATCGGGGAGTCGTCCGGGAACAGCACGTACGCGCCGTGGATCTCGACCGCCAGCCGGGCCGAGTCCAGCGCGTACTCCGCGTTGACGAGCTTGGCGTTCTGCAGCTCGGCGTCGCAGGCGATGCCCCGGTCGAGCAGGTGGGCCGCGTGGTAGGCGGCCAGCCGGGCGGTCATCAGCTGGGACTGCATGCGTCCGAGCTGGTCGCGGATCGTCGGGAGCTCGGCCAGCGGCTTGCCGTACCGGCGCTGCCGACCGGCGAACCTCACGGTCTCGGCGACCACGGCCTCGTGGATGCCGAGCGACACCGCGGTCAGGTTCGGGCGTCCGACCAGGATGCTCGACGAGTACGCGACGTCGAGCCCGTCGCCCTCGGAGCCGAGCAGGTTCGCGGCCGGGATCCGGCACTCGTCGAAGATCAGCTCGCCGAAGCTGAACCCGGGCAGCCCGACGGCGGGGCGGTGGGGCGCCGTCGAGAAGCCCGGGCGGTCGGCCTCGACCAGGAACGCCGAGAGTGCCCGGCTCCCGGTGCCGCCGGTGCGCGCGACCACCCCGTGCAGATCCCCGACGTGGCTGTTGCCCACGTACGCCTTGCGCCCGTTGAGGACGTAGGAGGAGCCCTCCCGGCGGGCAGTCGTCGCCATGCCGAGCACGTGGCTGCCGGACGTCAGCTCGGTGACCGCGATCGTCGGCAGGCAGTCCCCGCGGGCGACGGCGGGCAGCCACTGCTGCTTCTGGGCGTCCGAGCCGAAGTGCTGGATCTTCGCGGTGCCCAGCTGGGAGGCCTGGACCATCGCGCCCATGGCCCCGCTCACCCGGGAGAGTTCCTCGATGATGATCGTCTTGGCGACGTGCCCGGCGTCCATCCCGCCGTACCCGGCGCCGATCGTGGCCCCGATCCAGCCCTGCCGCGCGATCAGCCGGGACAGCTCGTACGCGACGCCCCGGTCCTCCTCCATCGCCGCGATGCGCGGGCGGACCTCCGCCTCGGCGAAGGAGCGCACCTCGGAACGGATGCGGTCGTGGCGGTCGGTGCTGAAATAGCCGTCCATGCAGCCTCCATGACGACGACGTAGCCGGGCCCGGACTGCCGGCCGCAGTGCCGGTATTACAGAAGACACCAGCCGTCCGTATTTGGCGCCGAGCTCAACCCTGTCGCGTCTGTTCCGCCGACGCAGCAGTCGCAGAGGTTCATTCGAGGCTCACTTCCGGCGTCGCCAACGGACGCCAACGCCGGCCGAACCGGCTAAACGGCTATAAGGGTCAGGATCGGGAGCCCGGAATGAGCTTCGGCGTCACTCGTTCCTCCGTTTGCGTAGTCGCGAGATGATTCACGGTGGTGTTCCCGGGTGCCGCCGAGCCGCCCGCGAAGAAACGGCAACCAAGCGCCGGACGTGGCCCATTGGTAGCTATGACCCTTTTAGGTAGTTTCAAGGCGTGCTCAAGCAGTTCCCCGACGGCTCGACCCCGCCGCTGATCCACGTGGGCCGGCAGCCGATCTACAACCGCGGTGGGGACGTGGTCGCCTACCAGCTCGTCTTCCGCGACACCGCCGGGGACGGCATCGACAGCCGGGCCCGCACCGACGCGCTCACCCAGCTGATCGTGGCCGCGTTCACCGAGTTCGGCGTCGAGGAGCTGGTCGGCGAGGCCGCGTGCTTCGTCACGGTCAACCGCGACTTCCTCACCGGCGCGGTCCCGGTGCCGTTCGACCCCGGGCACACCGGCCTGTCGGTGAGCGCCGCGGTCACGGTCGACGACGAGGTGGCCGACGGCGCCGCCGAGCTGGCCCGGCGCGGCTTCACGTTCGCGCTCGACCCCGGGTGCGGGCTCGGCACCCAGGAACGGCTGCTCCCGTACGCCGGCTACGTGACGATCGACCTGCGCGGGGCCGCGCGCGAGGAGATCGAGGCCGCCCGGCACGCGCTCGGCCCCTACCCGCACGTCCACGCGATCGCCGGGCACCTGCAGGCGGAAGACGACCTGCTCACCGCGATCGAACTGGGGTTCGAACTGTTCACCGGGCCCGCGGTCGGCCGGGCCCACGTCGTCTCCCGGCCGCGGCTCTCGACGACCGCGACCGCCCGCCTGCGGCTGATCGCGCTGCTGAGCGCCGAGGACGCCGGCGTCGACGAGGTCACCTCGGCCGTCGCCCAGGACCCGGCGGTCAGCTACCGGCTGCTGGCCGCGGCCGGCGCGGCCGCGTCCGGGCAGACCCGCGAGGTCGCCGGGCTGCGCGAGGCGGTCGTGCTGCTGGGCTTCAACCGGATCCAGGGCTGGGTGACGCTGATGCTGATCAGCGACGGCGACGCGCTCGACGAACACGTCGCCTCGGTGGTGCTCAGCCGGGCCCGGTTCTGCTCCCAGCTGGCCCCGGTGTTCGGGGCACCGCCGGACGCGGCGTTCACGGTCGGGCTGCTCGACGGGCTGTCCGACCAGCTCGGCCTGCCGATCCCCGAGCTGGTCGGCTCACTACCGCTGGCGCCGCCGCTCAAGGCCGCGCTGACGTCCGGGGCCGGGCCGCTCGGGCAGGTGCTGCGCATCGCCACCCGCTACGCGGACGGCGTCGTCGAGCGCCTGCCCGGCGTCCTCGGCCCGGCCGAGCTGGCCGACGCCCAGTTCACCGCGCTGCGCTGGGCACATCTCCTGCTGGCATCCGCGTGAGCTCGTCCGGCAGCTCCCCGGGGTGCAGGATCCCGAGCCGCTGGGTGGCCCTGGTCAGCGCCACGTAGAGGTCGTTGCGCCCGCGCGGGGCGGCCGCGATGATCCCGGCCGGGTCGACGACCAGCACCACGTCGAACTCCAGGCCCTTGGACTGCGCGGCCCCCAGCACCACGGCCCGCTCGGTGAGGTCGGGCTCCGGGCCGGCCGAGGCCTCCGGCAGCGCCGCCGCGACGGCCGGCGCGAGCGCGTCCGGCGTGATCACCGCGAGCCGCCCGTCGCCGAGGCCGGCGAGTTCCGCGCGGGCGACCGAGGCCACCCGGCTCACCAGCGCGGCCGGGGGAACTTCCGCGTGCCACGGGGGCTCGCCGGTCTCCCGCACCGACGACGGTGGCTCGGCATCGGCGTCGAGGGTCGCCAGCAGCGGCTCGGTGATCCGCATGATCTCGGCCGGCGTCCGGTAGTTCACCGACAGCCGGGTCAGCCGCCACCGGTCGCCCACGTACGGGGTCAAGGCCTCGTCCCAGGACCGCAGCCCGGCCGGGCTGGACGTCTGCGCGATGTCCCCGACCAGCGTCATCGACCGGGTCGGGCAGCGGCGCATGAGCAGCCGCCAGGCCATCGGCGAGAGCTCCTGGGCCTCGTCGACGATCACGTGCCCGAACGTCCAGGTGCGGTCGACCGCGGCCCGCTCGGCGACCGTCCGGCCGTCCAGCGTCCGGTGGCGTTCGGCCAGGCGCCGGGCGTCGAGGAGGTCGCCGACGGTCAGAACCTCCTTGTCCTCGGTCTTCGACCCGACCGCGACGTCGAGCACGCCCTGCGCGTAGGCGATCTCCTCGTCCCGGGCCCTGGCCGCCTGCGCGCGGGCGGCCCGGTCGTCGGCGCCCAGCCGCTGCGCGGCCTCGTCGAGCAGGGGGACGTCGGCGACGCTCCACCCGCCGGGGTAGCCGGGCCGGCCGGGCTCCCGCCGCAGCAGCGCGATCTCCTCCGGGGTGAGCAGCCCGGCGGCCGCGGTCTCCAGCCGGTCGGCGTGCGCGAACAGCTCGGCCAGCAGGCGCCCCGGCGTCATCGGCGGCCAGAGCCGGTCGCAGGCGTCGGCCACGTTCGGGTCGGCCTCGGCGACGGCCCGGTAGTCGACCGCGGTCTCGCCATACGCGTCGCCGGTGTCGGCCTCGTCGTAGCCGAGCCTCGCCAGGTCCGCGGCCGCGGCCGCGTCCAGATCGGTGTCGCCGAGCAGCGTCGCCGCCTCGGCCTCCAGCCGGTCGGCCAGGCCTGCGGCCTGCGCCTCGAGTTGCCGCGCGACCTCCGCGGTCACCAGCCGGACGAACGTCGGACGGGCCTGGTTGTGCGGACGCCGGGTCGCGCGGGCCCGGTCGGCGGCCGCCGTCCAGAACCGCGGTTCCAGCCGGACGACGTCGTCGCCGACCCGCACGTCGAACGCGGGCCCGTCCGGGGCCTGCCGGTCGCGGACCGCGGCGGCGACCAGGTCGGCCATCCGCCTGCTGCCCTTGAGCGCGACCGTCGCCGGGGCGTCGACGCGGTCCGCGACCACGCCGGGGAACAGCTCGCCGACCGTCGAGAGCAGCACGCTGGTCTCGCCCAGCCCGGGCAGCACCTGCCCGATGTAGCGCAGGAACACCGCGTTCGGGCCCACGACCAGCACACCCCGGGTCGCGATCCGGTTCGAGTGGTACAGCAGGTACGCGGCCCGGTGCAGCGCGACCGCGGTCTTCCCGGTGCCCGGTCCGCCCTGCACGACCAGCACGCCCTGCGCGTCGCTGCGGATGATCCGGTCCTGCTCGGCCTGCAGCGTCGCGACGATGTCCTGCATCCGTCCGGTCCGGCCGGTGGTGACCGCGGCCAGCAGCGCGGCCGCGCCCGCGAGCTGCTCGCGGTCCGCGTCCGGCGCGCCGTCGAGCACCTCGTCGTCGAGCGAGGTGACCCGCCGTTCCCGGGTGGCGATGTGCCTCCGGCGGTGGACGCCTTCCGGCGCCGCACTCGTGGCGACGTAGAACGGGCGGGCGGCCGGGGCCCGCCAGTCCAGCAGCAGCGGGTCGGCGTCGGCGTCCGGAGCGGGCAGGCCGACGCGGCCGACGTAATGGCGGACGCCGTCCTCCAGGTCGAGCCGCCCGAAGCACAGGCCCTGCTCGGCCGCGTCCAGGCGGGAGAGGCGGGCCGAGTACTCGGTGAACGTCGCGTCGCGCTCGCTGCGGGCCTGCGCGGTGCCGCCGGTCTGCCCGGCGACGTCGACCAGGCGCTGTTTCGTGGCCAGCCTCAGCTCGTCGAGGCGGCCGTAGAGACCGGTCAGGTGTTCCTGCTCGAGGTCGAGATCAGACGGGGACACTGTCCACCTTTGCGTCGAGAGCGGGCCAGGCACAGCCTGAGCGAGAGCAACGTCGAAAAACAGTCTTGTTCTTCCCGCGGAGCTGTATCGGACCGGGTTCCAGGGGTCCGCCGATCGGGCCGGGTCCGGCCTAGGCTGGGCCTGGCCGGTGGATGTGCCGGCCGGGTCGCAACGGGGAGAAGGCGCGGATGACCACCGTGTTCCGGCTGGATCGCGGCACACACGAGAGGTACCTGCAGCTCGTCCGGTTCCATCATGATTTCTTCGCCGACGCCTGGGGCGACATCGCGCCGGTCGAGTTCGCCGCGGCCGCCTGGCGCATCGCGACGCCGCCGCTGGCCACGCCGAGTTACGTCCGCTGGCACCGGCGCGTGCTCTCGGCCGAGGTCGTCCGCAACAGCTGGGACGGCACGCTGATCGGCCGGGTCCAGGTGGTGACGCCGCCCCCGTTCGACGTCGGAAGGCTGCCCCGGGTGACGTCGGACACGCCGCCGACCAGCCCGTTCGGCGACGACCACGTCAAGCAGGGGGAGGGGATCTGGCGGAACTGGGCGAACACGTTCGGCCAGTTCGTCGCGCCCACCGACCGGGACATCGCCCGGGGCCCGTTCCTGCGGGCGAGCGCGCTGGTCGAGGCGCCGCTGCCGCTGGCCGGCCTGCCGCCCGCGCCCGAGGGCCCGCTCGACGGATTCGAGGAGGACGCGGCCCGCGCGGTCACCGTGCTGGCCCGCGGCCTCGACCGGATCCTGTCGCCGATCGTGACCGCCCTGGAGTCGTCGGGGCCGGACGTGTCGCTGCCGCAGTAGCGCTCGCTCGGACGAACGCGGAACGGGTCCCGCCCGGTGCTGCAATAACAAGCCCATACCTACCGGCCTCACGGCGCGAAACTGCGCGCCACGGCGGCCCAGGCGGCGGGCGGGTCCTCGGGCGCCGGTTCGGCGCGTGCGACGCGGCGGGCGTAGGCGAGCAGGTGGGCGGCGACCTCGGCGTCGGGACCGGGGGCCGGCTGGGCCAGCACCAGGCGCAGCACCGGGTCGGCGAAGCCCCACAGGGCCAGCAGGTAGGCGCTGGCCTGGGCGGTGGTGCAGCCGAAGCCGGCGACCTCGGCCGCGGCCCGCTCGCCGGGGCCGGCGTCGCGGACCCGGGCCCAGCCGTCGGGGCGGGCGGTCACCTGGGCCAGCAGCCCGATGTCGGCCAGGACGGCGGCCAGGAACAGCGCGCTGGTGCCGGCCCGGCCCAATCCCTCGGCCGACGCCAACCGGCGGGCCAGGGCGGCGGTGAGCAGGCTGTTCGCGGTGAGAGCGCCCAGGTCGAAGCCGGGCGGGAGCGGCGCGCTGGTGCGGTAGGCGGCGCTGACCAGCGCGAGCGCCTGGATGCTGTCGACGCCGAGCAGGACGACGGCCTCCTCCAACGTGACGACCTGGTTCGGCGGGCAGAACAGCCCGGAGTTGACGAGTTTGAGCACGTCGGTGGCGGTGGCCAGGTCGGTCTCGAGGACGGCGGCGAGGTCGGCGGCGTCGCAGTCGGGCTGGGCGGCGGCGTCGACGAGCGCGGTGTACACGGTGGGGGCGCTGGGCAGCGACCGGGCCGAGCCGAGGAACACCGAGATCGCGCCGCCGACCGCGTGCCGGGCCGCGGCGACCTCGTCGATCGCGGTGATCAGGTCGTCCGGGCGGCAGGGTTTGAGCAGGAAGCGGTGGGCGAGCGCGAGGACGGAGAGCAGCGCGGAGCGGTCGGTGCTGCCGGAGAGCGCGATCCGGGCGGTGGCGGGGGAGCGGTCGCGGACCGTGCCGAGGAGCCGGAGCCCGTCGAGCCCGGGCCCGGCGGCGTCGCAGACGACGACGTCGATCGGGCGTCCGGCGGTGAGGAGCGCCTCGCCGTCGGCGGCGGTGGTGGCGCACTCGAGGTCCCAGTCGGGCCGGGCGATGCGGAGCAGGCGGCGGAGCGCGGCCAGGACGTTCGGCTCGTCGTCGGCGCACAGCACCCGCAATCCCGGCACCCGCACCCCGCCCTCCCTGAACACCTCTCCGCTAAAGTAACGCGTCAAAGGGCAAAACCGGCATTCAGCTCGTATCGGGGGGCGCGGTGGCGGAGCGGATCCTGCTGGTGGACGACGAGCCGGGAGTGCTGGACGGGCTCCGCCGCACGCTGGCCACCAAGTACGCGGTCGAGGCGGTGCTGTCCCCGGCCGAGGCGCTCAAGAAGCTCGAGCACAGCCGTGGGGGATCGAACCCGTTCGCGGTCGTCGTCTCGGACATGATGATGCCGGAGATGAACGGCTCCGAGTTCCTGACCCGGGCCTCGGAGATCAACCCGCTGGCGGTGCTGATCCTGCTCTCCGGTAAGGCCGACGTGCGCTCGACGATCGCGGCGATCAACACCGGCCGGCTGTTCCGCTTCATCGCCAAGCCGTGCAGCCCCCGTGACCTGCAGAAAGCCATCGACGAGGCGTTGGCCGCCTACCACGCGTCGAAGGCCGAGAGCGACCTGCTCGAGAAGACGCTGGCGGGTTCGGTGAAAGTGCTGGCCCAGGCCCTGGCGATGGCCAGCCCGGAGATCGGCGGGCGGACCAACAACGTCATCGAGCTGGTCGGCGGCGCGGCCCGGATGCTCGGGCAGAGCCACAGCTGGGAGCTGCGCATGGCCGCGCGGCTGAGCCAGCTCGGGCTGGTGTCGATCCCGCCCGAGGTGCTGCACCGCGTCGAGGGCGGGATCGAGGGCACGGCCGGGGAGAAGTCGATGTACCGGGAGCACCCGGCGGTCGCCAAGGACCTGCTGGCCGAGATCCCCAAGCTGGAACGGGTCGCGGCCTGGATCGGCGGCCAGGTGGCGGACGCGACCGCACCGCCGCCGAAGTCCGAGACGGACCCCGACCAGCGGGCCGAGCTGCAGCGCCAGATCTTCACCTGCGCGACCGAGTTCCTGGCCGCGAAGGACATCGGCGAGTGGCCGCCGGAGTGCGCGGCCCGGCTGACCGCCGGCGGCCGGTACCGGACCGACGTGATCCAGGCGATCCTGAAGACCGCGCAGGAGCGGGACAAGGCCCCGGACGCGGTGTCGGTGACGATCAACCAGCTCAAGGTCGGCATGCGGTTCGTGCGTGACGTCAAGGCGACGACCGGGGCGACGCTGGTCCGGAAGGGCGACACGGTGACCGACGCGGTGCGGGTGCGGCTGCAGAACTTCCGCACGTACGTCGGGGTGGTCGAGCCGCTGCGGGTGACCCCGGTGAAGGAGACGTTCTAGCGCCAGTGGGTGGGGCGCGGGAGGTGCGGCGGGAGGCGGGTCGCGTGGTTACCGCGGGCGGCGGCCAGCTGCGGCGGGGTGAGGAACAGCGCGTCGCGCAGGTCGGCGCCCGAGAGGTTCGCCCCGCGGAGGTCGGCGCCGGTGAGGTCGGCGCCGCGCAGGTCGGCTGCTTTCAGCGTCGCGCCGATCAGGTAGGTGCCCCGCAGGCCGGCCCGGCGGAGGTCGGCCCGGTCGAGGCGGGCGCCGATGAGGTCCGCGCCGTGGTGATCGGGGCCGGGCCGGCCGGTGGCGGCGCGGGTCAGTTCGCCGGCCCGGCGCAGGAGCGGCACGACGGCCTCGTGGTGGGCGTCGACGTCGAGGGCCCGCAGGTCGTCGGGGGAGCCGTCGGCGAGCGCGGTCGTCCGGGCCAGGGCGTCGGCGAGGTCGGCGTGGAGCGGGGCGGCCGGGGCCAGCGTCCGGGCCTCCTCGAGGTACCAGCGGAGTTCGAACAGCCGGCGCACCACCGGGAACACCGCGAACATCGAATCGGCGACCTCGGGGCCTTCGCGCCAGGTGCGGCCGCCGAACGTGTGCCGGGTGACGTGCTGGCCGGCGCCGAGGCAGTCGAACACCGTGCAGCCGGCGTACCCCGAGGGGCGTAGCCGGTCGTGGATGCCGCACCGGAAGTCGGTCAGCAGGTTCGGGCACGGGCGTCCGGCCGGTTTGTCGGCCGCGAAGTCGGCCGACTTGGCGAACGGCAGCGCGACGCAGCACAGCGCGGCGCAGCGGGCGCAGTCCGGGCGCAGGTCGGGGGAGACGGTCATCCGGCCAGCGTCCGCTCGGGTGCGTCGAGGCGGGCACCGACGCGCCACCAGCGATCGAAATCCGCGTCGCCCAGCACGGCCCGGCAGGCTTCCCGGGCGGTCCCGGCCTCCGGCAATGCCCCGTCCGGGAGTTCGGTGGCCACCGGGAGTGGGGAGGCCGGGTGGCGGAGGGTCCAGGCGGCTCCGAGGGCCTGGGCGCCGCGACGGGCGTGGGCCCGGACGTCGCCCGTGAACGGCGCACCGCACCCGGCGGCGAACCGTTCGAGCACGTCGGCGCGGAGCGGGGCGTCGCCGGTGAGCAGGGCCCGGCCGAGCGCCTGGGCGTGCCGCCCGGCGGCGGCCGCGGAGCCCCGCTCGGCCTCGACCCGACCCAGGCAGGACAGCAGCTGGGCGGAGAACCGGGTCGCGGCCGGCGGGCCGGAGCCGCTCTCCGGTTCGACGCCCGGCACCGCGTCGAGGACCTTGAGCGCCGTGTAGAGCTCGACCGCGGCGAGGTCGAGGTCACCGCCGTAGCGGGCGACTTCGCCGCGGGAGTGCCGGATCCGGGCCGCGAGCAGCGGGTCGCCGCTGCGGTCGGCGAGCGCCTCGGCGCGGTCGAGCGCGCCGTGGGCGGCGGCGTGGTCGCCGAGGCGGCCGGAGAGCGTCGCGATCTGGACGAGGAGCTCCGGGACCTCGGAGAGCCCGTCGAGCTCGGAGGCCAGCCGTTCGGCCTCGCGCAGCGCCTCCCGGGCGGCCCACGGGTCGCTGCTGGTGGTGGCCATCGCGACGCTGGACGCCGAGAGCAGCGAGCCCCAGCGTTCGCCGATCGCGCCGAACCCGTCGCGGGCGGCCGCGAACGCCGCGACCGCGCCCGCGGTGTCGCCGGCGTCCCAGGCCGCGTGGCCGGCCAGGAGCGCGCTCGCGGCCCGGCACCACGGGTCGGGGTGGGCGGCGAACCTCTCCGCCGCGAGCAACATCCGAGAGGTCCGCCCGCCCCACTCCGGCCCGGAGGTCAGGGGGCCGGGCCCGGCCGGTTCCGGACCCGGGCCGGCCGGCCGCGGCCCCAGCCCGTCGGTTCGGGGGCCAGATCCGTCGGCCCGGGGGGCGGGTCCGGCCGGTTTCGGTCCCGGGCCGGCCGGTCGCGGCTCGGGACCGGTGGCGCGGGGTTCTTGCTCGGCCGGCCGCGGCGGCGGGGCGTCGTCGGCGGGCGAGGCTCCGGCCAGCCAGGCCGCGGCGAACACGGCGACCGGGTGCTGCAGGGTCTGGAGCTGCTCGAGCAGCTCGGGCGAGAGGGTCCAGGGCGCGCCGAGGGGCCGGCGGGCGGTGGCGGCGGCGCTGAGCACGCAGAGCCCGACCGTGTCGTCGAGCGTCCGGCCGTCCCACCCGCGCAGGGCCCGCTCGGCCCAGTCACCGGCCGCCCGGCGCTGGCCGGTGAGCCACCAGAACCAGGTCCGGGCCGCCACCAGCCGCCGGGCGGCCCGGACCTCACCGGCGGCCAGGGCCCGGGCGGTGGCCGCGTCGAGGTCGGCGTGGCCGGCCCGGAACCGGGCGATCGCCACCAGTTGCTGCCCGGTGCGCAGCTGCGGTTCGGTGCGTTCGGCGACGTCCAGGACGTAGGCGGTGTGGGCGGCGGCGATCAGCTCGCGTTCGCCGGCGTCGTCGAGGCGCTCGGCGGCGTACTCCCGGACGGTCTCCAGCAGCCGGTAGCGGCGCCCGTCCGGACCGTCGACCGGCACCAGCAACGACCGGTCGACGAGGTCACCGACCAGGTCGAGCAGCTCGTCGCCGGGCCGTCCGGCGCCGCACACCGCGTCGACGCCCTCCAGCGACGGCGCCCCGGCGAAGATCGCCAGCCGGCGCAGCAGCGTGCGTTCCGGGGTGCTCAGCAGCTCCCAGCTGCCGTCGAGGACCGCCCGGAGCGTCCGGTGCCGGGGGACGCCCCCGCGGGAGCCGCGGGAGAGCAGCGCGAGCCGGTCGTCGACGCGGGCCGCGACCTCGGCCAGGCTCAGCGACCGCAGCCGCGCGGCCGCGAGCTCGATCGCGAGCGGCAGCCCGTCGAGCGCCCGGCAGATCCGCACGACGTCGCCGAGCGTCTCGTCGGTGACCGCGAACCCCGGCGACACCGCCGCCGCCCGCTCGGCGAACAGCCGCACCGCCGCCGAATCCGCCGCCGCGCCGACGCCCGAGCCCCCCGCCACGCCCGAGCTCGCGGCCGCAGCCGCAGCCGCTTCCGCCGCCGCGGTCACGCCCGAGCCCCCAGTGACGCCCGAG